>NZ_QTVP01000013.1:0-69269 GCF_003460645.1 Faecalibacterium sp. OF04-11AC
GACTGCCAAGGCCTCCCACTTTGGGAAAGATTCTCCCCGGTGCGGGGAGAAATGTCACCGTAGGTGACAAAGTGGGGAACAGGTGGCATTGCGAAGCAATGACGGAGAGGGCAAGGATGCTAAAGGAAAAACTATGAAATATCAAGTTACTGTATTGGGTGCCGGCCTTGCGGGCTGCGAGGCGGCGCTCTGGCTGGCGGGCAAGGGCGTGCAGGTGGAGCTCTATGAGCAGAAACCCACCCACTTTTCCCCGGCCCACAAGAGCGAGGGATTTGCCGAGCTCATCTGCTCCAACAGCCTCAAGGCCGAGCGGCTGGATTCCGCTTCCGGTCTGCTCAAGGAGGAGATGCGCCGGATGGGCAGCCAGCTCCTCAATGCCGCCGAGGCGGCCCGTGTGGCCGCCGGCGGCGCGCTGGCTGTGGACCGTGACGCGTTCAGCGCCGAGGTGACGAGGCTGGTGGAAGCCTGCCCCAACATCAACGTTCACCGGGAGCGGGTGGAGCGGATCGACGAGAGTGCGCCCATCCTGGTGGCTACCGGCCCCCTGACGGACGGTGCCCTGGCCGACGAGATCGGCAAGCTGACGGGCGACGAGCGGCTGCATTTTTACGACGCCGTGGCCCCCATCGTGACGGCGGAAAGTCTCGATCACGAAAAAGTGTTTGCCGCTTCCCGCTATGACCGGGGCGAGGCCGATTACCTCAACTGCCCGTTCAACAAGGCGGAGTATGAGGCGTTCCATGCGGCTCTTGCCTCGGCCGAGCGGGCACCGCTCCACGATTTTGATACCGGGGCGGAGCAGTCCGCCCGGCCGGACCCGGATGCCCACGGCAAAAAGGCCGATACGGTCACGGTCTACGAGGGCTGTATGCCCATTGAGATCATGGCCGCCCGGGGAGCCGATACCATGCGGTTCGGCCCCCTGCGCCCGGTGGGCCTCGTTGACCCGCGCACCGGCCACCGCCCCTGGGCCAATGTCCAGCTCCGGGCCGAGAACAAGGACCGGACGCTCTACAATATCGTGGGCTTCCAGACCAACCTCAAGTGGGGGGAACAGAAGCGGGTCTTCTCCATGATCCCCGGCCTGGAGCACGCGGAGTTTGTGCGGTACGGTGTCATGCACCGCAACACGTTCCTGGATGCGCCCCGGGTGCTGGAAGGGAGTCTCTGCCTGAAAGAGCACCCCAACGTCTTCTTTGCCGGGCAGATCACCGGCTTTGAGGGCTATATGGAGAGCGCGGCCAGCGGCCTGCTGGCGGCCCGCAATCTCTACGCCCGGCTGGAGGGCAAAGTGCTGCCCCCGCCCCCGGTGGATACCATGTGCGGGGCGCTGATCCAGTACCTGACCACCGAGAACAAGCACTTCCAGCCTATGGGAGCCAATATGGGCATCCTGCCCCCGCTGCCGGAGGAGAGCCGCCCGCGGGACAAGCGCCTGCGGTACATGGCCGCCGCCCAGCGGGCTGTGGCCAGCTTCCAGCAGTGGCTGGACGAGAATGCATTGTAAAAGGGAAACGAGCTAGCCCTCTCAGGCCGCCTATTGGCGTCCAGCTGTTCCCCTTTTTGGCTTTGCCATTTTCCCCCGACCGGGGGAAATCTTTCCCAAAGGGGGAGCCCTTGGCAAAACCGGAAACATTGCGGGGACTGCCAAGGCTCTCACTTTGGGAGAGGTGGCATTGCGAAGCAATGACGGAGAGGGCAAGGATACGAACAATCGGAAAGGAGTACCTATGAAGATCATTGTGGATATGATGGGCGGCGACAACGCCCCGCTGGCGGTGCTGGAGGGCACGGCCGCCGCGGTCAAGGAGTACGGCGTGGAGGTCATCGGCGTGGGCGATGAGGCACTGGTCCGCAAGACCGCTGCCGAGCACAACATTCCGCTGGACGGCATCACCCTGCACAACTGCACCGAGACCATTGAGATGTGTGATGAACCCGCCAGGGCCATCCGCTCCAAGAAAGATTCCTCCATTGTGGTGGGTCTCAACATGCTGAAAAACGGCGAGGGCGACGCGTTCGTCTCCGCCGGCAGCACGGGTGCCCTGCATGTGGGTGCCAGCCTCATCGTGCGCACCCTGCGGGGCGTCAAGCGCCCGGCACTGGCTACCATGGTGCCCGCCAAAAAGCAGGCCTACCTGCTGCTGGACTGCGGTGCCAATGTGGAGTGCCGCCCCGAGATGCTGGCCGCCTTTGCCGTGATGGGCAGCTGCTATGTCAACAAGGTGGAGGGCCGCCAGAACCCCACGGTGGCGCTGGCCAACAACGGCGCCGAGGAGAGCAAGGGAACCCCGATGCTGAAAGAAGCGCATCAGCTGCTGAAAGTGACCCCGGGCGTGAATTTTGTGGGCAACATCGAGCCCCGGGACGTGCCCAACGGGGAAGTGGACGTGGTGGTCTGTGATGGCTTTACGGGCAATGTCATCCTCAAGCTGACCGAGGGCGTGGCCAAGATGCTGCTGGGGATGCTCAAGCAGATGTTCCTGGCAAACCTGGGCGGCAAGCTGGCTTACCTGCTGCTCAAGGGCGGCGTGAGCGACCTCAAGCACCAGATGGACAGCGAGGAGTACGGCGGTGCCCCGTTCCTGGGGGCCAAGCAGCCCGTCATCAAGGCCCACGGCTCCTCCAAGGCCAAGGGCGTCAAGAACGCCATCCGTCAGGCAAAGATCTGTGTGGAGAACGACCTGTGCGGCACCATGCAGGCAGCACTCGATGAGTTGAAACCCTCTCAGTCTGTCTGACGGTAGCCAGCTCCCCGGATCGGGGAGCCCTTGGCAAAAAGATTTTGTTTTATAGGATCGCCATGTGTTTGCCGAAAAACGGAACGACATAAGGGAGTAATAAAATCTATGAGTCATCAATTGGAAACCATCATCGGCTATCAATTCAAGAATCCGGAGCTGCTGGAAACGGCCCTTACCCACACCAGCTATGCCAACGAGAGCCGGGTGCCTGTCAAGCACAACGAGCGGCTGGAGTTTCTGGGCGACAGCGTGCTGCAGATCGTCTCGGCGGATTATCTGTTCCATGCCTACGCCGACCGCCCCGAGGGCGATCTGACCCGCATCCGGTCCAGCCTCGTCAGCGAGGGGGCGCTGTTCCAGTTCGCGCAGGAGATCAACCTGGGCGAGTACCTGCGCCTGGGCCGCGGCGAGGAACGCTGCGGCGGCCGCACCCGCCCCAGCGTGGTGTCCGATGCCTTTGAGGCCGTCATTGCCGCTTTGTATCTGGATGGCGGCATGGAGGTGGCCCGCAATTTCATCCTGCCCTTTATCACCGAGGGCAAGCACGCCGAGGCGGACTACAAGACCCGCCTGCAGGAGATCGTGCAGCAGAACCCCGAGGAGCGGTTGAGCTATGTGGTGGAGCAGGAATCCGGCCCCGACCACGACAAGCACTTTGTGGTGGCCGTCCGCTTCAACTCGGACAAAGTCGCCCGCGGCGAGGGCCGCAGCAAGAAAGTCGCGGAGCAGCACGCCGCCCGCGAGGCGCTCAAGCTGCTGGGTGTGATAAAGGAACAGTAAATGGTATTCAAAGAGCTGGAGATCCAGGGCTTTAAAAGCTTCCCCGATAAGGTCAAGATCCGGTTTGACGAGGGCGTTACCGGCGTGGTAGGCCCCAATGGCTCGGGCAAATCCAACCTTTCGGACGCGGTGCGCTGGGTGCTGGGCGAGACCAGCACCCGCCAGCTGCGGGCGGCAGGCAAGATGGAGGATGTCATCTTCGGCGGCACCCGCCGCCGGGGGGCCATGGGGTTTGCTCAGGTGCGCCTGACGCTGGACAACAGCGCCCACACATTGGATCTGGATGCGGACGAAGTGACCATCGGCCGCAAGTATTATCGCTCTGGCGAAAGTGAATACAGCATCAACGGGCAGGTCTGCCGCCTGCGGGATGTCTACGAGCTGCTGCTGGACACCGGCATCGGCCGGGACGGCTATTCCGTCATCGGGCAGGGCCGTGTTGCAGAGATCGTGGCCGCAAAGAGCGGTGAGCGCCGGGAAATTTTTGAGGAAGCCTGCGGCATTGCCAAATACCGCTACCGCAAAAATGAGGCGGAGCGGCGGCTGGCGGCGGCGGCGGACAATCTGGAACGCCTGCGGGACATCCTGGGCGAGCTGGAAAGCCGAGTGGGCCCGCTGGAAAAAGAAAGCGAGAAAGCCCGGAAATTTCTGGAGCTGAGTGCCCGGCGCAAAACACTGGAAGTCACCCTCTGGACGGACGGCGTCCACCGGGCCCGGGAAGCCGTGCGCCAGCAGGTGCGGGACTATGAGACCGCACAGGCGGATTACGAGCGGTTTGACCGGGAGACCAAGGCTGCGGAAGCCGAGGCTGAGGAGATCCGGATGCAGGCACAGCAACTGACCATCACGGTCGAGCGCCTGAATGGGGATATCCGCAGCATCACGGAGCAGATCAGCGGCAGCGAGAGCCGGATCGCCGTGCTGGAAAACGACATTGCCCGCAACGAGGAGAGCGCCGCCGACCTGCAGCGGGAGATCGCGGCAGGGGAGCAGGACCGCTCCGAAGCCGCCGCGGCGCTGGAACGGCACCGCGCCGTGGCAAAATCCATGGAGGCAGCCGGGCAGAAGCTGGCCGCGGAGCTGGCCGCCCTGAACGAGGAGCTGGCCAGCCTGACCAGCGAAAACAACGCCAGCGGGGCCCGGCGGGACACGCCTGACCAGCGAAAACAACGCCAGCGGGGCCCGGCGGGACACGCTGCGCGCCGAGGTGGCGGAGCTGACCGCCAAGAGGTGGCGGAGCTGACCGCCAAGCGCACCGAGGCGCAGGTGGCAAAGGCCGCCGCTGAAGCCGCCTCCGAGACGGCCCGGCAGCGCCTGCCCGATCTGGAACAGGCAGCGGAGACGCTGGCGGTCCAGCGGGACGACGCAAAGCAGGATCTGGCCGATACCATCCAGTACCAGACCATGCTGGAACAAAACGAAAAGCAGCTGGCAAACATCCGGGCGGGGCTGGAGCTCAAGCTCAAGAACCGCCGGGCCGCTCTGGACGAGGCTGACACCGCCGAACAGCGGCTGGGCCGGGAGCTGGACGCGGCCCGCCAGCGGCTCTCCGTGCTGCGGGAGCTGGAAAAGAACATGGACGGCTACCAGAACTCCGTCAAGACTGTTATGCGGGCGGCGTCCGCCCGCCGGCTGCGGGGCGTCATCGGGCCGGTGTCCGCCATTCTGGAAGTGGAGCCCGGGCGGGAGGTGGCCATTGAGACGGCCCTCGGCGGGGCGCTGCAGAACATCGTGGTGGAGAACGAAGCCGCCGCCAAGGCGGGCATTGCTCTGCTGCGGAGCGAGAACGCGGGCCGCGCCACGTTCCTGCCGCTGGATACCGTCCAGCCCGGCGTGTTCCGGGGGCGGCTGTCCGGCTCGGCAAAGCTGGCGTCGGCTCTTGTCAAAGCAGAGAAACGATACGCCAATATCGTCTCCAACCTGCTGGGCCGCATCATCGTGGTGGACGACATCAACGAGGCCTCCCGGGTGGCCCGGGACAATGGCTACCACAACAAAGTGGTCACGCTGGACGGGCAGGTCATCAACGCGGGCGGCAGTTTTACAGGCGGCAGCGTCCAGCGGTCAGCGGGGTTGTTCACCCGCAAGCAGGAGATGGAGGAGCTGCGGCTCAAGGCTGCAAAGCTCCAGAAAGACTGTCTGGCCGCGCAGGAGAAGACGGACCAGCTCAAAAGCCAGACGGACGCGATTTCCGCAGAGCTGACCGCTACGGCCAGTGAGCAGATCACCGCCGCCAACGACCGCGTCCGGGCCGAAGCGGAACGCAAACGGCTGGAAGCAGCCGTGGAGCAGGCCGAAACGGCCCGGACGGCCCGACAGGCAGAGATCGACCAACTGAATGCCCAGCTGGATGCCAGCGGGGAAAAAGCCGCCCAGGCCCAGGCGGACGAGAAAGCGCTGACGGAAAGAATCGAAGCACATTCCGAGGAGCTGAACCGGCTGGCCGAGGGGGACGACGCCTTCCTGACCCGGCAGCGGGTGCTGGCCGAGCAGCGGAGTGCCAAGCGGCTGGAACAGGTCAGCCGCCAGAAAGATGCCGAGCTGGCGCAGGCGCAGATCGCCGCGCTGGAACAGCGGGCGGCGGATACCGCCAGCCGCCGTGCCCTGCTGGAAGAAAACAGGAACGCGCTGGCCCGGCGCAGCGATGCCTGCCGGGCCGAGATCGAGGCCATCCGCAAAGCCAAGACCGACAGCACGGGAAAGATCGCGGAGAAAGAGGCGGCCATCCGCAAAGCGACCGAGCAGCGGCTGGGCCGCCAGCAGGCCGAGACCGAGGCACTGGCAAGGGGCCGCGCCGCGGCCGACAGCCGCGAAGAGATGAGCCGGGAGATGGCCCGCTTGGCCGAGCGAAAAGCTGCCGCTGAGGCAGAATACGACCAGACCGCCGCCAAGCTCTGGGATGAATACCAGCTGACCGTGAGCCAGGCCGAAGAGCTCTGTGTGGAGTTTGAAAGCGTCACGGCGCTGCGGGCCCAGGTATCCGACCTGCGCGGCAAAATACGCGCGCTGGGCAATGTCAACGTCAGCGCCATTGAAGAGTATCAGGAAGTGAAGACCCGGTACGACGCCCTGAGCGCCCAGGTGGCCGATGTGGAGGGCAGCAAAAACGAGCTGACCCGGATGATATCGAACCTCTGCGGGCAGATGCGGGAAATCTTCTCGGACAGCTTCCGTGCCATCAACGAAAACTTTGGCCGTGTCTTTACCGAGCTGTTCGGCGGCGGTGAGGCCAGCCTGATCCTGGAAGACGAGAGCGATGTCCTCTCCAGCGGCATTGGCATCCGGGTGGCACCGCCGGGCAAGGTCATCAAGAACCTGGAAGCTCTCTCAGGCGGCGAGCAGGCGCTGGTGGCCATCAGCATCTACTTTGCGATTCTGGCCGTCAACCCGGCTCCGTTCTGCATTCTGGACGAGATCGAGGCCGCGCTGGATGACGCCAACGTGGGCCGGTTTGCCCAGTACCTGCGCCGGGTGAGCGATAAGACGCAGTTCATCGTCATCACGCACCGCCGGGGCACCATGGAGGCCGCCAACGTGCTGTATGGTGTCACCATGCAGGAGGACGGTGTCTCCAAACTGCTCAAACTGGACCTGGAGCATGTTGACGCGACACTCGTTTCTTAGTTATAATAGGAAAAACCTCTCCGTCACGCCTGCGGCGTGCCACCTCCCCTGATGAGGGGAGGCCTTGGCAGTCGATTCAACTCCATCTCTTTGCCAAAGGCTCCCCTGCCAGGAAAGACTCCCCCGGTCGGGGAGGTGGCACGAAAGTGCCGAAAGGGGAGTGGCTGGCGAGCGAAGCTCGACTGAGAGGTTGTACGGAGGATAAGGCGGAAAAAAGCACAAAACGCATACGATAAGGGAGGCCGACCATGGGACTCTTTGGATTTGGCAAAAAAGAAAAAGATAAAATGAAAGATGGCCTGGAGAAGACCCGCACGGGCTTCTGGGGCAACATCCTCAATACACTGACCGGCAGCAAGATCGACGATGACCTCTACGACAGCCTGGAAGAACAGCTTATCCTGGCCGACGTGGGCGGCGAAGTGGCCATCAAACTGGTGGACAAGCTGCGCGACCGGGTGAACGAGAAAGGTCTGAAGACCGGTGAGCAGGCCGCCGACGAGCTGCGGGACCTCATTGCCGAGGAGATGCAGCCGGAGGCCGAGATGGCGCTGGACGGGCACCCGGCGGTGATCCTGGTCATCGGCGTCAATGGCGTGGGCAAGACCACCAGCATTGCCAAGCTGGCCGATTACTACACCCGTCAGGGCCGCAAGGTGATGCTGGCGGCCGGTGATACATTCCGTGCCGCCGCCAGCGAGCAGCTGGAGATCTGGGCGGACCGGGCCGGCGTGCCCCTCGTCAAGGCAGGCGAGGGCGCGGACCCGGCGGCAGTCATCTTTGACACCGTTAAATCGGCCACGGCCAAGGGCTATGACATGGTCATTGCCGACACGGCCGGACGCCTGCACAACAAGGCAAACCTGATGGCAGAGCTGTCCAAGATCAGCCGCAGTGTCAAAAAGGCTTCTCCGGAGTCCAGCCTGGAAACGCTGCTGGTGCTGGACGCCATCACGGGCCAGAACGCCATCAGCCAGGCCAAGGAATTCTGCAAGGCGGCCAGCGCCACCGGCATTATCCTGACCAAGCTCGATGGCACCGCCAAGGGCGGCTGTGTGGTGGCGGTCAAGCAGCGGCTGGGCCTGCCCGTCCGGTTCATCGGCGTGGGCGAGGGCATCGACGACTTGCTCCCGTTCACCCCGGAGGGCTTTGTGGAAGAGTTGATCCCCCGCACGGGCTGGAAGCACTAAAAAACCTCTCAGTCATCGCTTGCGCGATGCCAGCCGCTCCCCTTTCGGCACTTTCATGCCACCTCCCCCGGCCGGGGAGTCTTTTCGAGCAGGGGAGCCCTTGGCAAAGAGGGCGAGTTTTGAGAAGACGCGAACGTTGGAACAAACGGGAGGAAGAAGCAATATGAAAATTTGTGCAGCAACAGGCAATGCGGGCAAGCTCCGGGAGCTGCGCCGCATTCTGGAAGCGCAGGGCCACGAGGTGGTGAGCCAGAAAGAGCTGGGCATCACCCTTGAGCCCGAGGAAACGGGCACCACCTTTGCGGCCAATGCCTCATCAAGGCCGAGACCATCTGCAAAGCCAGCGGCATGGCCACCATCGCCGATGACTCCGGCCTCTGCGTGGATGCTCTGGATGGAGCCCCGGGTGTTTACAGCGCCCGCTACTGCGGCCACCACGGCGACGATGAAGCCAACAACGATCAGCTGCTGGAAAACATGAAAGATGTCCCGGCGGGCAAGCGGGGCGCGAAGTTCGTCTCGGCGGTCTGCTTCATCCTGCCGGACGGCAAGCACCTCACCTGCATGGGCGAGTGCCCGGGAAACGTGGCTTTTGAGCGGCTGGCCGGGGATTACGGTTTTGGCTACGACCCGCTGTTCATCCCGGACGAGTGCGGCGTGGGCAAAACAGGCAAGCGCCCCAACACAGAGGGCCGCAGCTACGCCCAGCTGACCCCGGATGAAAAAGACGCCATCAGCCACCGCGGCAACGCGCTGGCAAAACTCGAAGAAGAACTACCGAAGTTTTTAGCAAAATGAGCTGGACAGCGGGGAGCTTCCTCGGAGAAACTTCCCGCTGTCCAATGAAAAGATACGCATACAAAGGAGAAACAATTATGTTGACGAGCAAACAGCGCGCCATCCTGCGCGGCAAAGCAAACACCATGGACCCCGTTTTCATCGTGGGGAAGGGCGAGATCGACGAGACCATGATCCAGGGCGTCAAGGACTGCCTGGAAGCCCGGGAGCTCATCAAGCTCAAGGTGCTGGAGAACAGCATGTACAATGCCCGCGAGGCTTCCATCAAGCTGGCAGAGGCCACCGGCGCCGACTGCGTGCAGGTCATCGGCTCCAAATTCGTGCTCTACCTGCAGAAGAAAAAGGACAGCGCTTACGCGGACCTGCTGAAATAATGAAAATTCTGCTTTACGGCGGCACGTTCGACCCGCCCCACTATGGCCACCTGAACAACCTCCGGGCGGCGGCGTCCCGCGTGCAGCCGGATGAGATCGTGGTCATGCCGGCGGGGGTCTCGCCGTTCAAACAGATGTCGGCGACACCCGGCGCTCTGCGGGCCGAGATGTGCGGCTGCTTTGCGGAAGCCGTGCAGGGGCCGCGGGCGGCAGCCCGGGCACTGCATGTCAGCACCTGGGAAATTGAGCAGGCTGCGGCAGGCCGCCGGAATTACACGGTGCTCACGCTGGAAATGCTGGCGCGGCAGTACCCGGGGGCAGAGCTGTATCTTGCCATTGGCAGTGATATGCTCCTCTCGTTTGACGGGTGGCACCGCTGGCAGGATATCCTGCGGCTGGCCCATCTGGTGGTCACGAGCCGGAACACCGGGGACATCCCCGCGCTTCAGGCCAAGGCGGAGCAGCTGGACCCCGGCGGGAGCCGGGTGCTGTTTGCGCCGGTCACGGCGCTGCCCATGGCCAGCAGTGACATCCGTGCCCGCCTTGCAGGGGGCGAAAGCTGTGAAAACGAACTCCCGGCTCTGGTCCAGCGCGTCATCGCGCGGGAGGGCCTCTACCGGGCAAAGGGAGATTGAACCAATACCATGAACTTGAAACAGGCAAAGGAGCTTGTGCGCGGCCGCCTGAGCGATAAGCGGTATGAGCACACCATCAACGTGAAAAAAATGGCTGTCAAGCTGGCAAAGCGGTATGGGGCGGACGAGGAAAAAGCAGCGCTGGCCGCCATCCTGCACGACTCCGCCAAGGAGATCAGCAAGGACGAGATGCGCGAGATCATGCGCCAGTACCCCCAGTACGCCGAGGGCGGCGAGAGCCGCCCCACCCCGGTGTGGCACGGCATCTGTGCTTCCATCCTGGCCCGCACCCAGTGGGGCGTGGAGGACGAGGCCATCCTCTCGGCCATCGCCTGCCACACGGCAGGCAAGCCGGGCATGAGCAAGCTGGACAAGATCGTTTACCTGCCGATATGACCAGTGCCGAGCGGGACTGGCCGGGCGTGAACAAGCTGCGGAAGCTGGAACTGAAAGATCTGGACGCCGCCATGCTGGCTGCCCTCAAGCAGACGAATGATTTTGTTCTCTCCCAGGGCAAGCCGCTGGATCCCGTGTCCAAGGCCGCTTACGATGACATCAAGGCCCGGGTGGACGCCCGCGGCTGAGCAAACGCGCCCCTCTGCACAGAAAACGGATTGCAGATTACGGGGAACGATGTTATACTAAAAAATATGGCGAGCTTTTTGAGGGAAGTGTCCCACGGGCCCGCACAACAACCGGAAGGAATAAAACGAATGAGTGAAGCTCCGCGTCGTATCAATACAGAACGCTCGCTGAACCGCCCGACGGAGAAGCGCCCCGCGGAGGCTCCGGCCTCCAAGACATCCCTGAACGGCCAGCCGGATTTCTTCCAGCCGGAAGAACCGGCCGCCCCGCAGGAGCTGCCCAAAGCCAAGGCCCGCCCGGAGCCGGATACCCGGCAGGAGCTGGGCCTGAAAATGCCTGCTGCCAGCAGCGGTGGCACGGGCGGAAACGGCGGCGGGAATCTGCCGCCCAAACACGCTGCCCCGCAGGGCAGCGGCGGACGCCGCCGTAAAAAGAAAAAGAAGACGCCGCTCTGGCTGCCGCTGGCGGTCACGCTGGCTGTGGTGGCACTGCTGTCCGGCGTGGTGGTCTACGCGGCCAGCATGATGACCAAGGTGGAAGAAAACCTGAAGCCGGAAGAGGATGCCCCCTCCATCACCCAGGAGATCCAGACGCTGGAAGAGTACAAGGGCGATGTGGTCAACATCCTGGTCTGCGGCATCGACTACGAAGAGGGCCGCAACTACAGCGATTCGTCTTCCAACGACGGTATGACGGACATGATCCTCTACTGCCAGTTTGATATCAAGGGCGGTGCCCTGCGGATGCTGCAGATCCCCCGCAACAGTCTGGTGGCCACCACGAGCCGGAAAGTGACCCTCTCCAACGGCAAGACCTACGCCGCCTCCAACTACCAGATCAACTCGGTGGCTCTGTCCAACAACGGCAGCATCGCGGCGCTGGCAGAGGTCATCTATGACCAGTACAAGCTCCCCATCGACTACTATGTCACCATTGACATGCAGGCGCTGGTGGAAATGGTGGATAACTTTGGCGGCATCGAGGTGTATATCCCCCACGATATGTCCTTTGCGGGCAGCGCCCTCAAGCAGGGCTACCGCAACCTGGACGGCGCTTCGGCGGAGTTCTTTGTCCGCTGCCGCCATGGCAAGGGCTACTCCAACTCCGACATCGACCGCCTGAACATGCAGCGCTATTTCTATGCCGGCCTGTTCAAGCGGGTGCGGAACATGGGCATCACCGATGTGCTCAACCAGCTGCCGCTGGTGTTCAACAACTATATCCACACCGATATGGACCTGACCACCATTGCCAAGATGCTGGTGTCCTTTACCCGCATTGACAGCGGCAATATCATGCTGGCCCAGACGCCCGTGTTTATGGGCGTGCCCAACGTGGGCAAGACCGACAGCTTTGACGGCTACTCCTGCGTGGCGCCGGACAAGGGCTCCATTGCAGAGCTGCTCAACACCTATTTCCGCAACTACACCGGCCCGGTGGACGCCAGCGAGCTGAACCTCGTCACCGACAGCTGGCCCCACGGCACGGCTTCCACCAGCGCCAACGTACAGTTCGTCGGCCAGCTGGATAAGGAGTCCGACGACGCCATCCTCAGCGGCGACACCGATGTGGCGGGCGCTACCACCACCGACGGTCAGCCTGCAAACAGCTGATCTTACAGATAGGAGAAAACTATGGATAACAAGATGGACAGCAAGACCCTCGCCATTGAAATTGCGAAGATCCTTGATAAGAAAAAGGCCCAGGACGTGCGGGTGCTCAAGGTGGAGAGCCTGACCGTGCTGACCGATTACTTTGTCATTGCGTCCGGCACCTCCACCACCCAGGTGGCGGCACTGGCCGACGAAGTGGATTTTGAGCTCTCCCAGAAAGGCATCAAGCCCTACAACACCGAGGGCTTTGACTCCAAGAACTGGGTGCTGCTGGATTACTCCAACGTCATCGTGCACGTCTTTGTGCCCAACACCCGCACCTACTATGACCTGGAGCACCTGTGGGCCGACGGCGAGCCCATTGATATCTCGGAGTACCTGACCCCGGATCACTCTCTGTAAAGGCAAACGGGCTTGCCCTCTCCGTCTGCTGCGCGATGCCACCTTGTCCCTTTTTGGCACGAAGCGTCTGAGAGGGTGGGGCCGCCTGAAATAAATTGCTATTTTGGATAAAGTCTGGAGCTGATTACAAACATGAAGTATGATTACAAGGCCGTTGAGGCCAAGTGGCAGAAGACATGGGAAGACGAGAAGACGTTCCATGTTGAGATCGACCACTCTAAGCCCAAGTTCTATGCCCTGGTAGAGTTCCCGTACCCGTCGGGTGCCGGTCTGCACGTCGGCCACCCGCGCAGCTACACCGCGCTGGATGTCGTCAGCCGCAAGCGCCGCAAGAACGGCTATAACGTGCTGTACCCCATGGGCTGGGACGCTTTCGGCCTGCCGACCGAAAACTTCGCCATGAAGAACCACATCCATCCGGCCATCGTGACCAAGAAGAATGTGGACCGTTTCCGCCAGCAGCTCAAGAGCCTGGCTTCTCCTTTGACTGGGACCGTGAGATCAACACCACCGACCCCGAATACTACAAGTGGACCCAGTGGATCTTCCTGCAGCTGTACAAGCACGGTCTGGCTTACAAGAAAGAGATGAGCGTCAACTGGTGCACCGGCTGCAAGTGCGTGCTGGCCAACGAGGAAGTGGTCAACGGTGTGTGCGAGCGCTGCGGCAGCGAGGTCGTCCACAAAGTCAAGAGCCAGTGGATGCTGAAGATCACTGCTTATGCCGACAAGCTGATCGACGGTCTGGACGGCCTGGATTACATCGAGCGCGTCTCCACCCAGCAGAAGAACTGGATCGGCCGCAGCCACGGCGCGGAAGTCAATTTCGGCACCACCGCGGGCGATACCCTGACCGTTTACACCACCCGCTGCGATACCCTGTTCGGCGCTACTTACATGGTCGTCTCCCCGGAGCACGCCATCGTCAAGGAGTGGCTGGAGAAAGGCCTCATCAAGAATGCCGACGCCGTCAAGGCTTATCAGGCAGAGGCTGCCCGCAAGAGCGACTTTGAGCGCAGCGAGCTGAACAAGGAGAAGACCGGCGTCCAGCTCGAGGGCGTCATGGGCATCAACCCGGTCAACGACAAGGAGATCCCCATCTTCATCTCCGATTACGTTCTGGCCACCTACGGCACCGGTGCCATCATGGCCGTGCCTGCCCACGATACCCGTGACTGGGAGTTCGCCAAGAAATTCGGCCTGCCCATCATCGAGGTGGTCAAGGGCAACACCCCGTCCAACCTGGACGAGGCCGCCTTTACCGATGTGGCCACCGGCACGCTGGTCAACTCCGGCTTCCTGGATGGTCTGTCTGTCACCGACGCCAAGAAAAAGATGATCGAGTGGCTGGAAGCCAACGGCAAGGGCCAGGATAAGGTCAACTACAAGCTGCGCGACTGGGTGTTCAGCCGTCAGCGCTACTGGGGCGAGCCCATCCCCATGGTCAAGTGCGAGAAGTGCGGTTGGCAGCCCCTGCCCGAGAGCAGCCTGCCCCTGACCCTGCCGGACATCACCGACTTTGAGCCGGGCCCGGATGGCGAGTCCCCGCTGGCCCGCCATACCGACTGGGTCAAGACCACCTGCCCCTGCTGCGGCGGCCCCGCGACCCGTGAGACCGATACCATGCCCCAGTGGGCCGGTTCTTCCTGGTACTTCCTGCGCTATATGGATCCTCACTGCAAGGATGCCATTGCCTCCAAGGAGGCGCTGGAGTACTGGTCTCCGGTGGACTGGTACAACGGCGGCATGGAGCACACCACCCTGCACCTGCTGTACAGCCGTTTCTGGCATAAGTTCCTGTACGACATCGGTGTGGTGCCCTCTCCGGAACCCTACCAGAAGCGTACCGCCCACGGCATGATCCTGGGCCTGAACCCCCACAGCTTTGTCAACCTGCCCGCGGACGAGCAGAAGAAGCTGCTGGAGCAGTACGGCAGCCAGAAAGCTGCGGAGAAAGCGCTGGAAGAAAAGTACGGCGAGATGTCCCGCCACCCCATCGTCAAGATGTCCAAGAGCCTGGGCAACGTCATCAACCCGGACGAAGTGGTGGACCAGTACGGTGCCGACACCATGCGTCTGTACGAGATGTTCATGGGCGACTTTGAGCAGGCTGCTCCCTGGCAGACCTCTGCTATCGCCGGCTGCAACCGCTTCCTGGACCGTGTCTGGGGCCTGAGCGACAAGCTGGTGGAGGGCGAGGGCTACCGCCCTGCCGTCGAGACCCTGATGCACCAGACCATCAAAAAGGTCAGCGCTGACATCGAGGGCCTGAAGATGAACACGGCCATTGCCCAGCTCATGACCCTGGTCAACGCCCTGTATGATAACGGCGGCGCCACCAAGGCCGAGTTTGAGACGGTGCTCCAGCTGCTGAACCCGTTTGCTCCCCACATGACCGAGGAGCTGTGGGAGAAGCTGGGCCACAGCCACGACGAGCAGCTGGCCTATTACCCCTGGCCCGAGTACGAAGAGGCCAAGTGCGTGGAAGCCACGGTGGAGATCGCCGTGCAGGTGAACGGCAAGGTGAAAGCCCGCCTGAAAGTGGCCGCGGACATCACCGCTGAGGATGCCATTGCCACCGCCAAGGCAGACCCCGCCGTGGCCGATGCACTGGCCGGCAAGACGGTGGTCAAGGAGATCTATGTCAAGGGCCGCCTGGTCAACCTGGCTGTGAAAGGCTAATTTTTGCAAAAAAACTTTTCAAAAAAGGTTGACGAACACGGGAAAATGCGCTATACTGTCTACTGTTAGTTACCATGTAACAACGAAATTCCTGCCTCACGGTCCAAGGGAGGGAATAAGATGTCGGAAATTCGTGTTAAAGAGGGCGAGTCGCTGGAAAGCGCACTGCGTCGCTTCAAGCGGAGCACTGCTCGCAGCGGTGTGCTCGCAGAGGTCCGTAAGCGCGAGGCTTACGAGAAGCCGTCTGTCAAGCGCAAGAAGAAGTCCGAAGCAGCCCGCAAGCGTAAGTTCAAGTAATTATTCTTGAGCCGCTAGTTGCTTTAGATTCATTTGCGTTGCTAACGCCGATGTAGGAGAGCCTGAGTTTTCAGGCTCTCCTATTTTCATTTCAGGAGGTTTACGGATGTTTGTTACCCCCGAATATGTCTTCAAGGATGTCACCCACATCACCCCGGAATGGCTGGCCGCCAAGGGCATCCGGGCGCTGGTGCTGGATATTGATAACACGCTCACGGCCGACCGCAGCCAGGACCTGCCCGACGAAGTGGCCGGGTGGCTGGCTCAGATGAAAGCAGCCGGTGTGGGGCTTACCATCGTCTCCAACGGCGCGGAAAAGCGGGTGCGCCCCTTTGCCCGGAAGCTGGGGCTGGCCTACCTCTACCGCTCGGCCAAGCCCCTGCCTTTTGCCCTGATGGTGGCCCGCCGCCGGATGGGCGTCAAGCGCCGGGAGATGGCCATGGTGGGCGACCAGCTCTATGCGGACCGGATGGCGGCGGCCCTCTACGGCATCCCCGGCCTGATGGTCATTCCCCGGGGGCCGGACCTGGGCGCGCAGGTCGTCCTCAAGCGCAAGTGGGAGAAAAAGCACTGGCAGGCCTACTATGACCGGGGAGGAAAGACTCTGTGAGCGATTGGAAGATCCGGTTTGGCACGGCAGGCACCAGCGACAGCTTTGCCGCAAAGGGCTACAAAAACAGCCTGGACATCCCGGCTTACACGGCGGAGATGGGGCTGGACGCCTTTGAGTATCAGTGCGGGCACGGTGTCCGTCTGGGGCTGGAAAAGGCGGCCAGGATGGCCGCGGACGCCGCAGAGCGGGGCATCCTGTTCAGTATCCACGCGCCCTATTATATCAGCATGTCCAGCCTGGAAGAGGACAAGCGGCTCAACAGTGTCAACTACCTGCTGCAAAGCGCGGCGGTCTGCAAGGCATTGGGCGGCAGGCGCGTCATCTTCCACCCGGGCAGCTGCGGCAAGCAGAGCCGGGAGGCGGCCCTGGAAAAGGCGCTGGATACCATGCGCCGGGCCCAGGCGGCACTGGATGAGGCGGGTTACGCGGAGATGACCCTCTGCCCGGAAACCATGGGGAAGATCGGCCAGCTGGGCACGCTGGAAGAGGTGCTGGCCCTGTGCAGCGTGGACAAGCGCGTTACCCCCTGCATTGATTTTGGCCACCTGAACGCCCGGACGCTGGGCGGCATCCAGTCCAAAGCCGATTATGCCGCCATCCTCGACCGGCTGGAAACCGCGCTGGGGGATGAGCGGGCACGGCGGTTCCATGTCCACTTCTCCCGCATTGAGTTCTCCAAGGGCGGGGAAAAGCGGCACTGGACCTTTGCCGAGACCCAGTTCGGCCCCGAGCCGCAGCCGCTGATGGAGCTGCTGGCGGAGCGCGGCCTTGCACCGGTTCTCATCTGCGAGAGCGCGGGCACCCAGGCAGAGGACGCGCGGGCGATGCAGGCAATGTACCGCACAGCGTGCAAAACTTAAACTTTTTTGTGTTTTTATCGTCTTTTTTGCTCAAACCCCTTGCCAAACAGCGTTGGATTGAGTAAAATAAATAGAGATATGCATTATGCATCTGAGACATTAAACTAATGGAGGAATTCCTATGATTTCTGCAGGCGAGTTTCGCAATGGCGTGACCTTTGAGCAGGACGGCCAGGTTCTTCAGGTCGTTGAGTTCCAGCACGTGAAACCCGGCAAGGGCGCAGCCTTTGTTCGCACCAAGACCAAAAACGTGATCACCGGTTCTGTGGTTGAGACCAGCTACAACCCGACCGCTAAGTTCCCTCAGGCGTTCATCGAGCGCAAGGACGTCACCTACAGCTACGAGGATGGCGATCTGTACCACTTCATGGACAACGAGACTTACGATGACATCCCCGTCAACGCAAGCGATGTGCCCGAGAACTTCAAGTTCTGCAAAGAGAACGAGCTGTGCAAGCTGCTGAGCTACAAGGGCAAGGTCTTCAGCGTTGAGATCCCCAACTTCATCGAGCTGGAAGTCACCCAGACCGAGCCGGGTGTCAAGGGCAACACTGCGACCAACACCCTGAAGCCCGCTACCGTCGAGACCGGTGCTGAGATCCGCGTCCCCCTGTTCATCAACGAGGGCGACCACATCCGCATCGATACCCGCACCGGCGAGTATATGGAGCGCGTCTGATTTTTTTGACCGATAAGACCGGGCAGCGGGCAACCGTGTGCCCGGTTTTTTGTTAGAGGTTTCTTTTACAATAGGGAGGGCATTCTGATGAAAGAAAAAGCTGCATACCTGAAAGGCCTGATCGACGGTCTTGGCATCGACGAGACCACCAAAGAGGGCAAGGTCATCAAGGCCATGAGCGAGCTGCTGGGCGAGCTGGCAGAGGCTGTGGATGCCATTGATGAGGATGTGACCCACGCCTACGATCAGATCAATGACCTGAGCGAGGAGCTGGAAGACCTGGAAGCAGACCTCTACGAGGACGATGACACCGACGACGATGACGAGGAGCCCGAAGAGGACGCCGAGGATGCTGAGGACAGCGGCGACGATGACGACAACGCCGATGTGGCAGGGGAGCCCTACTATGAGGTCGCCTGCCCGGCCTGCGGCAACACGGTTTATGTGAGCGAGGATGACCTCGACGCGGGCGAAGCCATCTGCCCCAGCTGCAACGTTGCCTTTGAGGTGGCGCTGGCCGATGAGGACGATGATGAAGCCCCCGAGGAGCCCGACGACGGCCCCGCGCGATACGAAGTAACCTGCCCGGCCTGCGGTGCTACCTCCGTGGTGGACGAGGAAGCCCTGCTGGACGGCGAGCCTGTCTGCCCGGCCTGCGGCAAACCGCTGGACTTTGAGGTCACCGAGGAGTAAACGCCCCGCTGAAAAATCAAAAACACGGAAAGCCCCCGGCACTGCATCCCGTATTGGGAGAGTGCCGGGGGCTTTTCTGGTTTTATGGGAACGCGCGCGGAGCGGGCTTACATCTTCTCCGGGACGTTGATCTTGAACATGGTGAGCACGTTGAAGATGACGTTCTTGACACCGATGCAGAGGGCCAAGCGGGCCTGCTGGACAGCGGGGTCAGCGCCCTGAATGCGGCAGTTGCCGTAGAAGCGGTGGAACGCGCTGGCCAGGTCGATGACAAAGCGGTTGATGCGGCTGGGATCGTACTTCTCGGCAGCCATGACGATCTCTTGAGGGAACGCGGCCAGCATCCGGATCAGATCCATCTCGCTTGGTTCGGTCAGCAGGGTGGCGTCGATCTTGTCAGCACCGGCAAAGGCCACGCCCTCGCTCTCCATCTTCTTGAGGATGGAGCAGATGCGGGCGTGAGCGTACTGGACGTAGTAGACCGGGTTGTCGTTATCGGTCTTGACGGCCTGATCCAGGTCAAAGTCGATGCCGCTTCCGGCGTCATGCATATTGAACAGGAAGCGCGCGCTGTCGATGGGCACTTCCTCCAGCAGGTCGGTCAGGGTGATAGCGTTGCCCGTGCGCTTGGACATACGGACCGGCTGACCGTCCCGCATCAGGTTGACCATCTGCATCAGGACCACGTCCAGATCATTGCCGTTCAGGCCGATGGCGTCCATAGCGCCTTTCATGCGGGCCACATGGCCGTGGTGGTCAGCGCCCCAGACGTCGATGGCCTTGGCAAAGCCGCGGGTGGCCAGCTTGTTGTAGTGGTAGGCGATATCGGCGGCAAAGTAGGTGGGGATGCCATTGGCGCGGACGAGGACCTCGTCCTTGGCCTCCTCTTCGGTGCCGTCGTCGGTCTTCTTCTTGTTGACGGTACCGTACTTGGCAGCGTACTGAGCGCTGCGGTACAGGATGGCACCATCTTCCGCCTTGTAGCAGGCACCCAGCTCCAGCAGCTTGTCCACCACGGCCATGACCGCGCCGGACTCGTGCAGGGTGCTCTCGTGGAACCAGACATCGTAGTCAATGCGGTACTTGCCCAGGTCGCGTTTGAGGGCGGCAATGTTCTTGGGCAGGGCGTAGGCCACCAGAGCGTCTTTCAGGGCTGCAAAGGCCTCACTCTCAAACAGAGCTTCCTCGTCCATGCCCTGGCAGGCGGCAACGTACTTGTCGCCGTTGATCTCAGCAAACTCACCGGCCAGCACCTTGATGTCGCCGCCCTGATAGCACTCAGCGGGCAGGGGATAAGCCTCCTCGCCGCAATACTTCTGCAGGTAGCGGACCGCCAGGCTCTTGCCGAACTTCTGGATCTGGTTGCCGGCGTCGTTGATGTAGAACTCACGGGTCACATCGTAGCCGGACCAGTCCAGCACGGCGGCCAGGCAGTCTCCCAGAGCGCCGCCGCGGGCGTTGCCCATGTGCATGGGGCCGGTGGGGTTGGCAGAGACGAACTCCACGTTGTACTTAGCACCCTTGCCGTGGTCGGTGCGGCCATACTCCTTGTTGGCGCAGGCACCCGTCACGACACCGGCCCAGAACGACGGAGCCAGGAACAGATTGATGAAGCCGGGACCGGCCACTTCCACCTTAGCGAACACGCCGCCCTCCAGAGCAGGCAGGTGGGCCAGAAGGGCGTCCGCGATCATCTTGGGTGCCTTGCGCCAAGTGCGGGCACCGGCCATGGCCAGGTTGGAGGCGATATCGCCGTTCTTGACATCAGCGGGGATCTCCACGATGAATGCGGGCAGCTCTGCCTCGGGCAGGGTGCCATCGGCCATAGCGGCCTTGGCGGCAGCCGTCAGCAGGGCACGGGCCTCGTCCAGCGCTGCCTGCCGGGGGTTGTAGTTCTGGTAGGTCTTTTCAAAATCAGTCATTTGTCAGATGTCCTTTCCGTTTGAACGCAGGGCCCACATGTTTTGGGAGCCGCAGGCGAAACAATAAAACTGGCCCGACATGCCAAGGGCTCTCCGGACAGGAGAGCTGGCGCGTCAGCGCCTGAGAGGTTAATTCACATGTTGTACGGTCATTTCCAGCGTGTTGCGGCTGACAAGGCGGGCGTCGTCGGCGTCCAGCAGGTAGCTGAACACGGCGCTGCCGCCTTTCTCGGTGAGATTGCAGTCGATGCCGTCCCCGGTGACGCCCAGCGTCAGGGAGCCGACTTCGGTCTCGTAGTGGCAGAGGTTGCGCCGCTCCCGCTCAATGAGCAGCTGGCTGTTGGCACGGCCAAACCGGAGCAGAGCCACCCGGCTGCCGTCCTCGGCGATCTTGATGGTGGTGGTGCAGCCCTCAAAGCCAATGGTCTGGGTCTCTTTGTAGGTGATATAAAAGCTCTCGCCTTTTTTAACCAGGCTGCCCCGGGTCATCAGCTCGATATGGTCCCGGTCTTCCTCTTTGGTGTTGCCCTCGCTGTCAAACTGGTCGATATAGCTTTTGATGCGGATGATATAGTTTTCGTTTGTCGCTTTGCTCACAGTTTTTGCTGTCCTTTATCAATACTTGTCAATGGCAATCTGGTCAATGGGGCCGCCTTTGTACTCGCCCAGGAAGAGGTCTGCCGTCTGGGCAAAGCTGTCCGGCACATCGCTGACGAAGAAATGCGCCTGCCCGGTGGGGTGGTCGCCCCGCAGGCCCCGCTCGGCCAGCATTTGCTCCAGACGGTGGGCAGCGGTCTTGGCCGGGTCGATCAGCACCACGTCCCTGCCCATGAACTCGCCGATCATGGTCTTGAGCAGGGGGTAGTGGGTGCAGCCCAGGATCAGGGTGTCCACGCCGGCATCCCGGATCTCGGTCAGGTACTGGGCAATGACCAGTTTGGTGATCTGCTGTTTGTCCGGGGCGCTGTGGTCCACATAACCGGCCTCCACCAGCGGCACGAACAGCGGGCAGGGCCGGGCTGTGATCTCGGCCCCAGGAACCAGCTGGCGCAGCAGCTTTTCATAGCTGCGGGAGCGGATGGTGGCGGCGGTGCCGATGATGCCGATGCGGCGGTTGCGGGTGGCAAAGGCGGCCTCCCGGGCGGCGGCATCCACCACGCCCAGATAAGGCACGGGCAGCTGGGCCGCCTCGGCGGCGGGGTAAGTGCTGGACACTGTGCCGCAGGCCGCCATGATGCACTTGACATCTTTGGAGAGCAGGAACGCGATGTCCTGCCGGGTATACTGGAGGATGATCTCCGGGCTGCGGCTTCCGTAGGGGACACGACCGGTATCACCAAAATAGATGATGTCCTCATGGGGGAGGCGTTTGCGCAGCTCCCGCACGCCGGTCAGGCCGCCCAGGCCGCTGTCGAACACGCCGATGGGGCGATTATCCATGCTGCTTTTCCGTCCTTTCCAGCGCCAGCGCGATGAGATGATCGATGAGGGCGGGGATGGGGGTGCCCTCGTGTTCCATCAGCTTGGGATACATGCTGATGGGGGTGAAGCCGGGCAGGGTGTTGATCTCGTTGATGAGGACGCGGCCCGTGCCGTGCTCCACAAAGAAATCGCAGCGGGCCAGGCCCTCGCAGCCCAGGGCCGTGTAGGCCATGGCGGCGTAGGTCTTTACCTCGTCCAGTTTCTCTTCGGGGAGGTTGGCCGGGATGACCACCTGACTGACGCCGTTCTTGTACTTGTCATCGTAGGTGTAGAACTCAGCACCGGCCAGGATCTCGCCCGGGCGGGTGGCCACGGCGGGGTCGGAGCCGATGACGGCACACTCCACCTCATGGCCGTCCACAAAGGCCTCGAACACGACCTTGCGGTCATTGGCGAGGGCCAGCTGGATGGCTTCTTTCAGCTGCTCGCGGTTGGTGGCTTTGGTAATGCCCACGCTGGAACCCGCGTTGGCGGGCTTGACGAAGATGGGCCAGCCCAGCTTTGCAATGACGCCGTCGCAGACGCCCTCGGGGTCGGACTCGATCTCCCAGCGGGTGGCGGAGAGCCACTTGGTGTGGGGGATGCTGTTGGCGTCGAACAGGGCGTTGGCCACTGCCTTATCCATGCAGACCGCACTGGCCAGCACGCCGCAGCCCACATAGGGGATGCCGGCCAGCTCCAGCAGGCCCTGCACGGTGCCGTCCTCGCCCCACAGGCCGTGGAGCACCGGGATGACGACATCGACGTGGATCTTTTCCACCTGGCCTTCCGGGGTGAACAGGATCATCCCGTGGTCGGCGCGGTCCGGGCTGAGCACACAGGGCATGTTGGAGCCAAGCTCCTCCCAGCTGCCGTCGGCCATCTGGGCCGAGCTGGCCTCGGTGTAGAGCCAGCGGCCCTCTTTGGTGATGCCGATGGTCATGAGCTCATAGCGGGTGCGGTCGATGTGATCCACGAACGTGCCGGCGGAGACGCGGCTGACCTCGTGCTCACTGGACATCCCGCCAAACAGGACGACAACGCACAGTTTATCTTCAGATTGCATAATGAATCTCTCCTAAATCAGGCAGGCAGAAGCTGCACTGCCGCAGTTTCGTGCTATATTAGAGGTATAGACGTGTTTATTATACAATATATACGCGCGGGATGCAAGCGGAAGACCCGCGCCGGGCAGTGCGGAAAACAGCACGGAGTCAAAAACCAAAAAACTTGAAAAAACGCAAAAATTCTTCTTGACGAATGGAAAATTGCGTGATACAATGATATCACCTCTTTTGCGGGGTTATTAAGTGCGCCTGTTTTGCAGACGCTCCCGCAAGCCGAGGGAGGTTCAGAACAACCGTTATAATGGAGGTGTCAACAAATGACCGTTAAAATCACTCTGGCCTGCACCGAGTGCAAGCAGCGCAACTACAACACCACGAAGAACAAGAAGAACAACCCCGATCGTCTCGAGATGAAGAAGTACTGCCGCTTCTGCAAGAAGCACACCGTTCATCGCGAAACCAAGTAAGAAAGGCGGACAACATCATGGCAGACAAAACCGAGAAAAAGCCGGGCTTTGTGGCCAGAATGAAGGCCGCCGTGAAGAATTTCTGCAACGGTGTTGTGAAATTCTTCCGCGACACGAAGAGCGAGCTGAAAAAGGTCGTGTGGCCGTCTAAGGCGGACGTCAAGACCAACACCATCGTGGTGCTCGTGACTGTGGCGATCGCCGCCGTAGTGATGATCGCGCTGGATGCCATCTTTGGCGGCGTCCTGGGCCTGATCATCGGCGCCTGAATCATCTTGAAACGGAGGGTCAACCAAAATGGAAGAACAGTCCAATGAGGCTCTTTGGTATGTTGTGCATACCTATTCCGGCTACGAGAACAAGGTAGCCACGGACTTACAGACCATGGTGGAAAACCGCCGCCTGCAGGATCTGATCTGCGACATCAAGGTCCCGACCGAGATGGTCCCGGAGATCAAGGACGGCAAGGAGCGTATGGTGGAGCACAAGCTGTTCCCCGGCTACGTTCTGGTCAAGATGGTCATGAACGACGATACCTGGTATGTGGTGCGCAACACGCGCGGCTGCACCGGCTTCGTCGGCCCTGCATCCAAGCCTGT
Organism: Faecalibacterium sp. OF04-11AC; assembly: GCF_003460645.1. NCBI lineage: Bacteria > Bacillati > Bacillota > Clostridia > Eubacteriales > Oscillospiraceae > Faecalibacterium > Faecalibacterium sp. OF04-11AC. The sequence continues at coordinate 24,085 of NZ_QTVP01000013.1, forward strand.
TCCCCTGACCGCTGAGGAAGTGGAGAAGATGGGCGTGGAGAAGGCAGCACCGCTCACCGTCGATTTCAAAGTTGGCGACACGGTGCAGATCACCGCTGGCCCCCTGGAAGGCTTTATGGGCCTTGTGGAGGGCATCGATACCGAGAGCTTCAAAGTCAAGCTCAAGGTCAACATGTTTGGCCGCGAGACGCCCGCGGAAGTGGACATCGCGCAGGTCGAGCTGCCGTAACCAACCGGCAGACCGTTTACCAAGGTAAGACCGCAGTGCGGTTCTTATAGAGCATACACATGGGGTGCGTGCTCGTGGGAGGCGCGGAAACACCGCGCCGCAACTCACCACAGATTTTTGGAGGTGCATTTATCATGGCACAGAAAGTTACTGGCTACATTAAGCTGCAGATCGAGGCCGGCAAGGCGACTCCGGCTCCCCCGGTTGGCCCTGCTCTGGGTCAGAAGGGCGTCAACATCATGGCGTTCACCAAGGAGTTCAATGAGCGTACCAAGAACCAGATGGGTTATGTGATCCCCGTCGTCATCACTGTCTACGCTGACCGCTCCTTCAGCTTCATCACCAAGACTCCTCCGGCAGCCGTTCTGATCAAGAAGGCCGCTGGCATCAACACCGCTTCCGGCAAGCCCAACAAGGAAAAGGTTGCTACTCTGACCGCCGCTCAGGTGGAAGAGATCGCAAAGACCAAGATGCCTGACCTGAATGCTGCTTCTCTGGAAGCTGCATGCAGCATGGTCCGTGGCACCTGCCGCAGCATGGGCGTCGTCGTCGAGGGCTGATTGACCTGAGACTCAAACAGTGGGAGGGCATAAAAACTGCCCGCATGACCACATAGGAGGATATACAATGAAACATGGCAAGCACTATGTCGATGCTGCTAAGCAGGTCGATTTTACCAAACTGTACGACATGAACGAGGCTCTGGAGCTGGCTTGCAAGACCGCTTCCGCCAAGTTCGACGAGACCGTTGAGCTGCACGTCCGCCTGGGCGTTGACGGCCGCCATGCTGACCAGCAGGTCCGTGGCGCTGTCGTTCTGCCCAACGGCACCGGCAAGACCGTCCGCGTCTGCGCCATTGCGAAGGGCGCTGCTGCCGCTGCTGCTGAGGCAGCCGGTGCTGATATCGTTGGTGATGACGAGCTGATCGCCCGCATCGCTGGCGGCTTCATGGATTTTGACGTCGTTGTCACCACCCCCGACATGATGGGCCGCGTTGGCCGTCTTGGTAAGGTCCTGGGCCCCCGCGGCCTGATGCCCAACCCCAAGGCAGGCACCGTTGCTCCTGACCTGGGCAAGGCTGTCAGCGAGGCTAAGGCTGGTAAGATCGAGTACCGCCTGGACAAGCAGAACATCATCCATGTCCCCGTGGGCAAGGCTTCTTTCGGTGCAGAGAAGCTGTACACCAACCTGGATACCGTTATGAGCGCTATTGCTAAGGCAAAGCCTGCCGCAGCAAAGGGCACTTATTTCAAGAGCGCTACCATCGCCACCACCATGGGCCCTGGCATCCGTCTCAACACCCTGAAGTACGGTGTCTAATTTGAAATCATTGCAGGTTGCTGCAAGAAATTTCAAAAAAGTACTTGACAACACCGCGTGTTTGCGGTAAAATAATCATGCTGTTTTTGAGACAGCAGGTGCTGGAGTGCCAGCGTAAGGCTATGCCGCCTGCCGAGAAACGCGCGTAACGTTGTTTTATGCCTCTTTCTCGGACCAGTGTGCGGGAAAGAGGCTTTTTTCGTTGCAAATGCTCCGGCTTTCGATACAAGTTTTTGAAACGAGGTGAAACCGAATGCCCAGTGCAAAGATTCTTTCTGAGAAGCAGGCTTATGTCGCTGATCTGAAGGCAAAGTTTGAGAGTGCGGTTTCCGGCTGCGTCGTCGCTTACGGCGGCATTAACGTCGAGAACGACACCAAGCTCCGTAAGGAGCTGCGTGAGGCAGGCGTCGATTACATGGTCGTGAAGAACACCATGCTGCGTCTGGCTGTCAAGGGTACCTCCCTGGAGGGCCTGGCTGAGCAGTTTAAGGGCGATACCGCTATCGCTTTTGCTCACGAGGAAGATCCTATGTCCGCTGCCCGCATCCTGTGCAAGTATCAGGATGGTGATAAGTCCAAGAAGTTCGTCGTTAAGGCAGGCTTCATGGAGGGCAAGGTCATGGACGCTGCCGAGACCAACGCTATCGCAAAGCTGCCCAACCGCGAAGGCATGCTGTCCATGTTTGCAGGCGCCCTCACCAGCACTCTGTCTGGTCTGGCTGTTGCAATGCAGGCTTATGCCGACAAGCAGGAGGAGCCCGCTGCCTAATGTTGGCTGCGTGACCGCTGCTTAAAACAAAGAAATCAACAAACAAAACCATTTATATTGGAGGGTTATTACCATGGCTTCTGAGAAGATTACTGCCATCATCGACTCCGTCAAGGAGCTGTCCGTTCTGGAGCTGAAAGAGCTGATCGACACCTACTGCGAGGAGTTCGGTGTTTCTGCTGTTGCTGCTGCTGCTCCCGCTGCTGCTGGTGCTGCTGCTTCCGCTGAGGAAGAGAAGACCGAGTTCGACGTCATCCTGGCTGAGGCTGGCGCTACCAAGATGCAGGTCATCAAGCTGGTCAAGGAGATCACCGGCCTGGGCCTGAAGGAAGCTAAGGCTATCGTTGACGGCGCTCCCAAGGCTGTCAAGGAGAAGGCTTCCAAGGCTGAGGCTGAGGACATCAAGAAGAAGCTGGAAGAGGCTGGCGCTAAGGTTGAGATCAAGTAATTTGATCCCCCTGAACGTTTTTTCTTGAATCTCGATTCTTGAAACAAAAGGCACTCTCGCTGTAAGGCGGGGGTGCCTTTTTTGCTGCGGTTCAGGCTTGACAAACCGCACGCGGATGTGTTATCTTGAATACAGAAAAACGGTTTTTCCTGCTGACGGAACGTTGTGGAGCACCACAGTGCAGGAAATGCCGGGAACTTTATGCCGACCGTCTGGGCAGCCTTGCGCAATTGCTGCGCAAAGCTGCCCTTTTTGTTTAAGGAGGAAACGCTGATGAAGTCTGATATCGAGATCGCACAGGAAGCCAAAATGAAGCCCATTGCCGAAGTTGCCGCCTCGCTGGGGCTGGCGGACGAAGATGTCATCCCGTATGGCCGCTATAAGGCCAAGATCAACCACCGCCTCATCCATAAGGCCACTAAGCAGGGCAAGATGATCCTGGTGACGGCCATCAGCCCCACGCCGGCTGGTGAAGGAAAGACCACCACCAGCGTGGGCCTGGCCGACGCCATGAACGCCCTGGGCAAAAAGACCATGCTCTGCCTCCGTGAACCCTCGCTGGGGCCTGTGTTCGGCATCAAGGGCGGCGCGGCCGGCGGCGGTTATGCCCAGGTGGTGCCCATGGAGGACATCAACCTCCACTTTACCGGGGATCTGCACGCCATTGGGACCGCCAACAACCTGCTGGCGGCCATGATCGACAACAGCATCCAGCAGGGCAACCCCTTGAACATTGATCCCCGCCGCATCACCTGGAAGCGCTGCATGGACATGAACGACCGGCAGCTCCGCTTCATCGTGGACGGTCTGGGCGGCAAGGTCAACGGCACCCCCCGCGAGGACGGTTTTGACATCACGGTAGCCAGCGAGGTCATGGCGATCTTCTGCCTGGCTACCAGCATCACGGACCTGAAAGAGCGGCTCTCCAAGATCGTCTGCGCCTATACCTACGATGGTAAGCCTGTCACGGCCGGGGAGATCGGTGCGGCCGGTGCCATGACGGCTTTGCTGAAAGACGCGCTGGACCCGAACCTGGTCCAGACGCTGGAGAACAACCCGGCCATCATCCACGGCGGCCCCTTTGCCAATATCGCCCACGGCTGCAACAGCGTGATGGCCACCAAGCTGAGCCTCTCGCTGGCCGATTACGTCATTACCGAGGCGGGCTTCGGCGCCGATCTGGGCGCTGAGAAGTTCCTGGACATCAAGTGCCGCTATGCTGGTATCGCTCCCAGCGCCTGCGTGCTGGTGGCGACCGTCCGCGCCCTCAAGAGCCATGGCGGCGTGGCAAAGGCCGACCTCAACCAGCCTGACCTCGAAGCAGTTAAGGCCGGTGCCGCCAACCTGGTGCGCCACATTGACAACCTGAAAAACGGTTTTGGCCTGCCCGTGGTCGTTGCCATCAATGCATTCCCGACGGACACCCCGGAAGAGCAGGCCTATGTGGAACAGGTCTGTGCAGAGCAGGGCGTGCCCTGCGTCCTGAGCGAGGTCTTCGCCAAGGGCGGCGAGGGCGGCAAAGCGCTGGCAGAGGCGGTGCTGAACGTGATGGAGGACCGCCCCATCCAGTACACCTACCGCTGGAGATGCCTCTGAAAGATAAGGTCAAGGCCATTGCCACCAAGATCTACCGGGCCGATGGGGTCAACTTCAGTGCGGCTGCCAGCAAGACGCTGGCCGAGCTGACCGAGATGGGCTACGGCAACCTGCCCGTCTGCATCGCCAAGACGCAGTACAGCTTCAGCGACAACGCCAAGCTGCTGGCGGCTCCTACGGGCTTTACCATGGAGGTGCGTGAGGTCCGTCTGGCTGCCGGCGCGGGCTTTGTGGTGGTCATCTGCGGCAATATCATGACCATGCCCGGCCTGCCCAAGAAGCCTGCTGCCGTCAACATTGATGTGGACGCGGACGGCAAGATCAGCGGCCTGTTCTAAGCGCAAAACGACAAAAACTGAAAATTATTTTCAATCAACTCCGGCCTGTTTGCAAAAACCGACCGGAGTTGATTTTATATTGTATAAAAATTTCGACTCGTTTTGTGCAACTTGCTCTTAAAATATGTACAAACCATGGAATAAATGAGAAAAATCCCTTGCAAGTGTTTACAAAAGCGTAACAAGCTGGTATACTTTATGACAGTGATTTTTTCAAAAGCAGGGAGGATGAACGAGACGTGGAAACCGCACCGCACGGTCTGAGAAAGAGGCTGGCAGCCCTTGTGCTGTCGCTGTTGTTACTGGTGACCTGTCTGCCGGGGGCGCTGGCCGTTGACCTGAACGTTGACGCCGGGTTCTACTTCAAGCAGAGCAGGGGCGGCACTTGCACACTGGCTTCGGCCGCGATGATGCTCCGCCGCCGTGCCTATCTGGACGGACTGACCGACTGGATCGATGTGACCGAAAACAGCGTGAAGAGCTCTGCCTGGGCAGGCGGACTCTCCCACAGCTCAATTATAAGGCCATGCAGGTTGGCTACGCCACCCTCCCCTCCAGCAACGCCGAGAAGACACAGGTGCTCATTGAGCTGCTGGCCAAGCACCCCGAGGGAATCGTCCTCTATGATCGCCGCCAGCCCCACGCGGTCCTCCTGACCGACTACACCGACGGTGTGTTCTACTGCTCCGACCCGGCCGGCAGCGTCTCCTCCGGCCGTGTGCCCATCTCCGGCGCGAGCATTTCCATTGCAGGAGCTTCCTGCTATTGGTACATAACCTCCGACCAGAACAGCATCAATACCCAGCCGGACAGCCTCCGGCTGGAGGGCGTCCGGTATCCGGTCAATCTCCGCACGGGCAGCGGCATGAGCGTCAGCGGCACCGTGGCCAGTGCCTCGAACAGCGTGCTGACCGAGGTGGAAGTTGCCATCCTGGATGCCGCGGATCAGACCGTGCAGAGTGCGGAGCCGCTCCCAACGTCTCCAGCTGGTCGCTGAAGAATCTGGACAGCCAGATCAAATTTGGTGAGCTGCCGGAGGGTGCATACACATACATGGTGTTCCTGACCGACTCCAACGGCCAGACCATCTGCTTTATGAGCGATTTCACCGTGTCCAGCGCTGCCACCAGCACCGCTACCTATTGGACGGTGCAGGATCCCTCAGGCTCCAAACTGGGGGAGAATGTGCAGAAAGCGGTCGAGTCGGTCAGCGAGACTGCCTCGGCAGTGGAACAGTCGGCCTGGAGCTGGCTGGATAACCTGTTTGGCGAATAAGAGAATTGACAAAGCCGCTGATGAAAACCAGCGGCTTTGTTTTTACCCACAGAGTGTAGTGCCCGGGAAATAGTGGGCCAGGATGGCGTCATAGGAGAGGCCCTGCTCCGCAAATGCTTTGGCACCCCACTGGCTGAGGCCGACTCCGTGGCCGTAGCCGTGGGTCGTTATGTAGAATTGACCGTTTTCATAACGGATGGTAAAATCGGTGCTTCGCAGGCCCAGCGCTCTGCGGAGGAATGCCCCGGACCGTTCCACACCGCAGACAGACAGCCGCGCGACATAGCCGGAGGCCGTGCGGGTTGGGGAGCTGAACCACTGTTCCGGCGCGGCAGCATCTGGGGTGAGCCCCTGGGCTGCCAGTGCGGCCTGTACTTGCGCGGAGGAGAGGGTCAGGGTGACCTCATAATGATCCGCCTGGAGATCTGTGCTGCTGTCCACGGCGACCAGATAGGGGAGGGAGGAACCCCAGACATTCTCGCTGGCCTCGGTGCGGCCGTTGGAGATGGCAAAGTAGCTCGTCCCAGCCGGGGCACCCTCATAGCAGAGCACCTGGGTCAGGACGCTGTCCACAAGGGCGGAGAGACGGATGTAGTTGGCATCGTAACGGGTGCCCCAGTAGCTGTGGAGGACGGCGTCTGTCAGGTAGCCCTGCCGCCGTGCGGGGTCGGCGGAGAGCCAGGCTCCGTTGGCGGCTGTGGCGTGGTCGCGGCAGTAGAGAACATAGCTGTGGGCCGCAACGGCCTGCGCCTTAAGGGCCTCGTCCGGCCAGCTGAGAGGCATTTCCGCTGCCACCGCGCCGATGAGATAATCCCGCCGCGGCACCTGCTGGACCTCCCCGGTGCTCTGGTCCTCGATGAGGAAGACCTCGGCGTCTCCGGTGAACGCGGCGGTCTCTGGAGAGCCTGTGTCCGTGCCGGGCAGGCTCCCGCCCGGTGCGGGCAGCGCAGAGGAGGCCGGGACTTCCGATGAGGCAGCAGCCTCTCTCAATACCGCCTTTGCCAGCCGGTAGCCGGCCAGCGGCAGAAGACTGCCCAGCACCAACAGCAGGGTGCAGAGCAGCAAAAACGCTTTTTTCATCCCGGAACCTCCCCCTGATACCTTTTATAAAGAGAGTGTACCTGCTCCGGGCAGCAAAAAAGCGCAGAAGCAGGCGGCGCAAGCTTGCTTTTCCGCTGCAAATGCGATATGATGAATACATTGCAAAAACTTCCGTTTCCGGGGATGAATGCCGGAAAACGGTCCGAAATCAAAGGAAGAAACCCGATGAATCTGTTGATTTTGACTTCGATAATCCTGAGCGTAATTCTTGGCGTGGGCCGCATGGTCGATCTGGCCCTGTTTACAGACGCTGAAACCGGGCTGTGTGTGGTGGGCTCCGTCTGGCTGCGGTATGCCGCGCTGGCGGTGGCCATCCTGCTGGCGGTTGCGGCGGGCCGCGCCGCAAAGCCGGAGGCCAGAAAGTTGTGCAGCCCCTGTAAGCCCTCCGGTGTAATGGCGGTACTGGGAGCGGGATTTATGGCGGCGACATTTGTTGCAAAGCTGGCTCTGTGGGACAGCAGTGTGGTGGGCCGGATCATCATGGCGTTCTTGAGCCTTTTCTGCAGCGCATGGTTGCTGGCGCTGGGCCGGAGCTGGATGAGCAAGAGCTGGAAGCGTCCCTCGGATGACCTGACCCATGTAGTGCTGGGCACGGCTGTTTTTTACTGGTGTGTGCTGGCACGCTTCATGGAGAACAGCTCCAGCTGGCACCGGGTGGCCCCCACGGTGGTGGTCTGGCAGATGCTGGCCGCGCTGGTCTTCCTCTCGGTGCTGGGGCGGGCGCTTTCCCTGCCGGACACGGCGGACAGCCGGACGCTCTGCGCCAGCGGCCTGACGGTCTGGGCGCTCTGCCTGTGCTGGGAGCTTCCTCAGCTGCTGGATACTTTGCTGCGGGGCGGTGTACTGGCCCGGCTGCCGGACTTTTTCTTTGGACTGGGGCTGTGCTGCATCGGTGTGCTGGGGGGGATCTGCGCGGTGCGCACTACCCGGACCGAGTCAGGACGGAAGAGTGCTCGGCACTCCGTTGGGTGAAGTGCTGAAAAGATGCCCACACAAACTAGAAAAATCGTACAAAAGTAAAAAAGTGAAAAATCAAGTTGTTAATTTTTTGGCAGGCACTTGAAAGTTGGGCCGTTTTGGTCTAAAATAAAGATACCGTGAATTATCCGATCAATGGGTAAGAACAATTAGGAGGTACGATTAACATGGCTAATGTTAGAGTTGCTATCAATGGTTTTGGTCGTATTGGCCGTCTGGCTTTCCGTCAGATGTTCGATGCTGAGGGCTATGAGGTTGTTGCAATCAACGATCTGACCAGCCCCAAGATGCTGGCTCACCTGCTGAAGTACGATACTGCTCAGGGTTCTTTCTGCGGCAAGATCGGCGAGGGCAAGCACACCGTCGAGGCTACCGAGGACTCCATCATCGTTGACGGCAAGGAGATCAAGATCTACGCCGTTAAGGACGCAAAGGATGCTCCCTGGGGCGAGCTGGACGTCGATGTCGTTCTGGAGTGCACCGGCTTCTACACCAGCAAGGAGAAGAGCATGGCTCACATCCAGGCTGGCGCTAAGAAGGTCGTTATCTCTGCTCCCGCAGGCAACGATCTGAAGACCATCGTCTACTCCGTCAACGAGAAGACCCTGACCAAGGACGACCAGGTCATTTCCGCTGCTTCCTGCACCACCAACTGCCTGGCTCCCATGGCTGACACCCTGAACAAGACCTATCCCATCGTTTCCGGTATCATGACCACTGTTCATGCTTACACCGGCGACCAGATGATCCTGGATGGTCCTCAGCGCAAGGGCGATCTGCGCCGTGCTCGTGCTGGCGCACAGAACATCGTCCCCAACAGCACCGGTGCTGCTAAGGCGATCGGCCTGGTCATCCCCGAGCTGAACGGCAAGCTGATCGGCTCTGCTCAGCGTGTGCCTGTCCCCACCGGTTCTACCACCATCCTGGTTGCCGTTGTCAAGGGCAAGGACGTCACCAAGGAGTCCATCAACGCTGCCATGAAGGCTGCTACCTCTGAGTCCTTTGGCTACAACGAGGATCAGATCGTTTCTTCCGACGTCATCGGTATGCGTTACGGCTCTCTGTTCGATTCTACCCAGACCATGGTCGCTAAGATCGACGACGACACCTATCAGGTTCAGGTCGTGTCTTGGTACGACAACGAGAACTCCTACACCTCTCAGATGGTCCGTACCATTAAGTACTTCGCTGAGAACTGCTAATCGCGTTCTTGCGCTCAAAAGTGCTTGAACTGTAACGCTGATAAAAGCGTTGCAGGGAGATCCGTGAACTTTGGCACCCCGTCTTCTGCATTTTATGCGGGAGACGGGGTGCTTTTTATCGTTCTCCCTGTCAAAATCACCACATTTCAGAGGATGTACCAGAAAAGTTTGTTAATAAATTATCCATCTCCTGTCCTTGCAATGCACATGGTTTTTGTTTATAATAGTAGCGTAGGGTCAATGACCCTGAGAGCGAGCAAAAGAAAATTCGATTCCGAAATGAAAAGAATTTGAGAGGAGTTTATTACCATGGGTTTAGGTAAGAAGACGATCGACGATGAGAATTACTGCGGCAAGAAAGTGCTTGTCCGCTGCGATTTCAACGTTCCGATGAAAGATGGCGTGATCACCAACGAGAACCGCATCAACGCGGCTCTGCCCACCATCCAGAAGCTGATCAACGATGGCGCAAAGGTCATCCTGTGCAGCCACCTGGGCAAACCCAAGAATGGCCCCGAGGCAAAGTTCAGCCTGGCACCCGTTGCTGTGGCTCTGAGCGCAAAGCTGGGCAAGAACGTTGTGTTTGCTGACGACGACACCGTCGTGGGCGAGAACGCAAAGGCTGCTGTGGCTGCCATGAACAACGGCGATGTTGTCCTGCTGCAGAACACCCGTTTCCGCAAGGAAGAGACCAAGAACATGCCTGAGTTCAGCCAGGATCTGGCTTCTCTGGCCGATGCCTATGTGGACGACGCGTTCGGCAGCTGCCACCGTGCACACTGCTCTACCGCAGGTGTCACGGAGTATGTCAAGGATACCGCTGTCGGCTATCTGATGGAGAAAGAGATCAAGTATCTGGGCAACGCGGTCAACGATCCCGAGCGCCCCTTTACCGCGATTCTGGGCGGCGCAAAGGTTGCTGATAAGCTGAACGTCATCTCCAACCTGCTGGAGAAAGTGGACACCCTGATCATCGGCGGCGGCATGGCCTATACCTTTATCAAGGCACAGGGCTATGAGGTCGGCAAGAGCCTGTGCGATGACTCCAAGCTGGACTACTGCAAGGAGATGATGGCAAAGGCAGAGGCCAAGGGCGTCAAGCTGCTGCTGCCCGTGGATGCAGCCTGCATCAAGGACTTCCCCGATCCCATCGACGCACCCGTCGATGTCACCATTGTTCCTGTCACCGCCATCCCGGCTGACATGGAGGGCTGCGACGTCGGCCCCGAGACCATGAAGATCTTCGCAGAGGCTGTCAAGGCTTCCAAGACCGTCGTCTGGAACGGCCCCATGGGCGTGTTCGAGAACCCGACTCTGGCTGCCGGCACTCTGCCGTTGCCAAGGCGATGGCTGAGAGCGACGCTACCACCGTCATTGGCGGCGGCGACAGCGCGGCAGCTGTCCAGCAGATGGGCCTGGGCGACAAGATGACCCACATCTCCACCGGCGGCGGCGCTTCTCTGGAATACCTGGAGGGCAAGGAGCTGCCCGGCATCGCTGTGATCCAGAACGCCTGATTGCAGAGAACGTAACAGCATCATGAGAGGTGCGGCGGCCGTGCGCCGCCGCGCCTTTTTATTTGGGTAAAGAAGAAAAAGTAAATATAAAGGAGATAGAACCATGGATAAGGCAAAGCGTAAGGCAATCATTGCAGGCAACTGGAAGATGAACAAGACCGCCACCGAGGCTGCCAAGCTGGTGGATGAGCTGATCCCCGCCGTCAAGGACGCTAGCTGCGAGGTCGTCATCTGCACTCCGTACACCGATCTGGTCACGGCTGTGGAGAAGACCAAGGGCACCAACATCCATGTGGGCGCAGAGAACGTTCACTTTGAGAAGTCCGGCGCGTTCACCGGCGAGATCAGCGCGGACATGCTGCTGGATCTGGGCGTGGAGTACGTCATCGTGGGCCACTCTGAGCGCCGCCAGTACTTTGCAGAGACGGACCAGACCGTCAACAAGCGCGCGCTGGCTGCTCTGAACGCCGGCCTCAAGGTCATCCTCTGCGTGGGCGAGAGCCTGGAGCAGCGGGAAGAGGGCGTTACCGAGGAGCTGGTCCGGATGCAGACCAAGATCGCTCTGCTGGGTGTCACCGCCGAGCAGATGGCAAATGTCGTCATCGCTTACGAGCCTGTCTGGGCTATCGGCACCGGCAAGACCGCTACCGCGGACCAGGCGGAGGAAGTCTGCGCTCAGATCCGCAAGGTGGTGGGCGAGCTGTATGGCGAGGCAGTCGCCGAGGCTACTACCGTCCAGTACGGCGGCAGCATGAACGCCAAGAACTGCGAGGAGCTGCTGAGCAAGAAAGACGTGGACGGCGGCCTGATCGGCGGCGCGTCCCTCAAGGCTCCGGACTTTGCCGTGATCGTCAACGCAGCCACCAAGGGCTAAGCGCTGACTTTCGCAACCAAAGTTTTCCCAGCGCCCGGCCGCGCCGCGTTTCCAGCGCTGTGCCGGGCGCTTTTTAAGTAAACACAACAAGGAGATAAAACATATGTCCAAGAAACCTGTCCTGCTTTGCATTATGGATGGCTTTGGCTGGACCCCCAACGAGACCTATGGCAACGCCGTGGTCGCAGCCAAAAAGCCCTACCTCGATGCACTGATGGCAAAGTACCCCATGACCACCATTGAAGCTTCCGGCATGGCTGTTGGCCTGCCCGATGGTCAGATGGGCAACTCGGAAGTCGGCCACACCAACATGGGTGCAGGCCGCATCGTGTACCAGCAGCTCACCCTCATCACCAAATCCATCCGGGATGGCGAGATGCTCAAGAACCCGGTCCTGGTCAAGAACATGAAAGCTGCCATTGACGCCGGCAAGGCCATCCACCTGATGGGCCTGGTGGGCACCGGTGGCGTCCACAGCCACGCAGACCACTGGTTCGGCGTGCTGGAAATGGCCAAGCACATGGGTGCCAAGGAGGTCTACCTCCACTGCATCACCGATGGCCGTGACACGGACCCCCACTCTGGCAAGGGCTTCCTGGCCGACCTGCAGGCTAAGCTGGATGAGTTGGGCATCGGCAAGATCGCCAGCGTTTCCGGCCGTTACTACGCCATGGATCGTGACAACAACTGGGACCGCGAAGAAAAGGCTTACGCCGCGTTCGTTTATGGCGAGGGCAACCACGCTGCCAACGCACAGGAGGCCATTGAGGCATCCTATGCCGCGGACAAGACGGATGAGTTCGTTCTGCCCTGCGTCACCTGCGAGGGCGGCCGTGTGCAGGATGGCGACACTGTCATTTTCATGAACTTCCGTCCCGATCGTGCCCGCCAGATGACCCGCATCTTCTGCGACGACGCGTTCACGGGCTTTGAGCGCCGCGGCGGCCGCAAGCAGGTCCACTATGTCTGCATGGCCGAGTATGACGCCACCATGCCCAACTGCGAAGTGGCATATCCTCCTGTGGAGCTCAAGAACGTTCTGGGCGAGTACCTCTCTGCTCATGGCAAGACCCAGCTCCGCATCGCTGAGACTGAGAAGTACGCCCACGTCACCTTCTTCTTCAACGGCGGCGTCGAGGCTCCCTACGAGGGCGAGGATCGCTGTGTCATCCCCAGCCCGAAAGTGGCTACCTACGACCTGAAGCCCGAGATGAGTGCTCCGGAAGTGGCTGCTGAGTGCAAGAAGCGGATCGAGAGCGGCAAGTACGATGTCATCATCCTCAACTTCGCCAACTGCGATATGGTCGGTCACACCGGCGTGTTTGACGCGGCAGTCAAGGCTGTGGAAGCCGTCGATGCTGCTGTCAAGGAAGTCGTTGAAGCTGTCCTGGCTGCCGGCGGCTGCGCGTTCCTGACCGCGGACCATGGCAATGCCGAGAAGATGATGAACCCGGACGGCACTCCGTTCACCGCCCACACCACCAATGTCGTGCCCTTTGTGGCCATCGGCTGCGGCGATGTGAAGCTGCGTGAGGGCGGCTGCCTGGCCGACATCGCACCCACCATGCTGCCCTATATCGGCCTGCCGGTCCCTGCTGAGATGACGGGCAAGAGCATCATCGTGGAGTAAGCTTCCTCTGCAAAACCATAAAAACGCAAACGCCCCGCAGGGCGGTGAGAATTTTCACCAGCCCTGCGGGGCGTTTTGTTGTAGGAAACTGTGTTTTACTTTTCGGCCCAGATGCAGAGCCGCGCGGGAGTGGTGATCTCCCCCAGGAGCTTGACATCCATGTCCAGATTGCAGGTCACGGCCAGCGCTTTTCCGGCGTCATTTCCGGTCAGGACGGAAGCGGGCAGGTTTTTGATGGTGAGCAGTGCGGTGTCATCGTCAAAGCTGCCGCTCAGGGTGCCGTCATAGGTCACATCGCCGATGGTCAGCCCGGACAGCCGTCCGGTGATGTTGATGCGGGAAAGCTTTTCAGAGGGAGCTCCAGCGTATAGGTGCCATTGGCCTGCCGGGTAAGAGTGGCGGCACGGTCCGTGTCGATGCCATCGTTGGCCAGCGAGGTCTGTTCGCCTTTGCTGTCTTTCCAGAACGCCACGCCGACCTCCAAAGGGCCCACGGCACTGGCGCTCAGGGCCAGCAGGCAGAGCAGCAGCCACGAGACCAACACCGCCCCGGTGCGTTTCCAAGCTGTTTTCATGTTATCAACCTTTCTTCCTGCCGCAGCGCGGCACGGGCTGTCACACACGCGGGAAATGGTGCGGGAATGGGTCAGACAGCCCTTTTATACCGCAAAAATAGCATAATCAAGCAAAAAAGTCAATCTGCTTTGGCAGTGTTTCACAAAAACGTTGCACTTTCGACATAGAAAGTAAGAAATGTGGAAAACATGACAGCAAAAAAGCCGCCTCCCGGCAAACGGGAGGCGGCAGAAAGGCAGGTGCTTAGACCTCGAAGTTGGGGTCGTCTTTCAGCATGTGGATGCTGTTCATGAACGGGCTCTTCTCGGGGTCCGCAAACGGAGCTTCCTTGACATACTTGTTCAGCAGGATGGCAGTCTTGGCAGGGTCCGCAATGGTGCCGGCACCGCCGATGCAGCCGCCGGGGCAGCCCATGCCTTCCAGAAGATAGCCGTTGTACTTGCCGGCCTTGGCCAGCATCAGCAGCTTCTTGCACTCGGCCAGGCCCTGAGCCGACGCGATCTTGACTTCCATGTCGGGGTGCCATTCCTTGATCTTGTCGGCAACGGCCTTGGCAACGCCGCCGGACTGAGCAAAGCCGCGGCCGGCACCGGAAGCGTGGACCAGATCGATCTCGTTGGGATCGACTTCCAGTGCAGCCGGGTCGATATCCTTGGCCTCAATGATGCCGGCCAGCTCCTCAAAGGTCAGCACGAAGTCCACGTCGGAGCGGATGGTGCGGCGGGAAGCTTCCAGCTTCTTGGCGGCGCAGGGTCCGATGAAGCACATACGGGCTTCGGGGTCGGCCTGCTTCATCATGCGGGCGGTGAAGACCATGGGGGTCATGGTCATGGAGATGTTTTTGGCCAGGTCGGGGAACGCGGTCTTTGCCATCATGCTCCAGGCCGGGCAGCAGGAGGTTGCCATAAAGTTCAGCTTGCTGGGCACTTCTTCCAGGAAGTCGTGGGCCTCGTCCACCGTGCACAGGTCAGCACCAATGGCGACCTCGACCACGTCGTGGAAGCCGACGGCTTTCAGGCAGCTTTCAGCTTGCCGGTGGAAGCCAGGCCGGGGAACTGGTTGACGAACGCGGGGGCAACCAGCGCATAGATGCGGTCACCGCGGTTGAAGCCCTGGATCAGCTGGTAGATCTGGCCCTTATCGGCAATGGCGCCAAACGGGCAGTTGACCAGGCACTGGCCGCAGGAAACGCACTTGCTGTAATCAATTTCCGCGCGGCCCAGCTCGTCGGAGTGGATGGCACCCATGCCGCAGGCAGCGGCACAGGGGCGCTCGGTTTTGACGATGGCGTTGTAGGGGCAGACGCCGACGCAGCGGCCGCACTTGATGCACTTTTCCTGATCAATGATAGAACGGCCGCTCTCCCAGGTGATGGCTTTCTTGGGGCAGACCTCCATGCAAGGGTGAGCCAGGCAGCCCTGGCACAGGTCGGAGACCTTGACCAGCTTCTCGGGGCAGCGGTTGCAGGCAAACTTGATCACGTTTACCAGCGGGGGATCATAATACTTATCGGCAATGGAAGCGTCCTCCAGACCGGAAACGACGCTGTTGTGCTCGTCCATGCGGCGGGTGGGCAGGCCCATGGCCAGGCGGACGCGCTCCTCAACGATGGCGCGCTCCAGGAAGATGTCCTTGCGCAGCTTGCCTTCCTCACCGGGGATGATGGTGTAAGGGATCTTACGCATCAGGTGGTTGGCGGCTTCGCCCTTGACGTTGGCGTAGGCCATCCGTGCAACCTCGGTAAACACCTGGCGGCGAATCTGGATGACCGTCGTGTTGATTCCTCTAAAACTCATTCCAATCTCTCCTTGTTTTACATACAACAGATCACAGACCCTTTTCGCGGATGGAGAAGTGACGCGCCGCGGCTCTCTGGTACAGAGGCTGGGCACAAAAACGACCGCCATTCTGGTACGGAAAAAACAGCCTGTCTCCGGGTGCATTGGCACGCCCGCCGCTGCAATCGGCAGGCTGCCCCGGAATATCCACTTTTATTGTAGCATAAACGAATTTGGATGAAAAGACCAAAACTCAAAATTCGTTATGATTTTCACGACTGGTGAGGTTTGCATAAAGAACTGGCAAAATTTCTTTGCAATCTGCCAAACCTCAGCCGGAGCGGAAACCGTCGCTCAGACCAGCGCGGCCCGCACCCGCTCTCCGTCGTAAGCGCCCAGTCTGACCCGGACGATCTCGCCGCTGGCATGGCCCGGGGCGGAGACCACTACCGGCACATACAGCCGGGTATAGCCGGTAAAGAGCGTTTCGGAGAGAGGGGTCTCCAGCAGCACGTCATCCTCCATGCCCTCATAGCCCGCCAGCACCTCTTTGCGGATGGCTTCAGCGGCGGCGTTCATGGCGCGGCTGCGCTCCTGTTTGTCCCGTTCGTGAATCTGGCCCGGGAAATCGTAGGCCGGGGTGCCGCTGCGGCGGGAGTAGGGGAAGACATGTACTTTCAAAAATCCGATCTTTTTCAGGAACGCGCGGCTCTCCTCAAAGTCGGCCTCGGTCTCCCCGGGGAAGCCGCAGATGCAGTCGGTGGTAAAGCTGACGGGACGGTCGCCGTAGGCAGAGCGGATATTTTCCACCACTTCCGCGTACTGCTCCGCGGTGTACACCCGGCGCATCCGGCGCAGGGTGGCGGTGCAGCCGCTCTGGAGGCTCAGGTGGAACTGCGGGCAGAGCTTGTCCACCGCGGCCAGCCGGGCGATGTACTCCGGCGTGAGCATGTCGGGGTCCAGGCTGCCCAGACGGATGCGCTCGATGCCCTCCACCTGGGCGCAGTGCTCCACCAGCTCCACCAGGTTCGTCCCGGTGTCCAGGCCGTAGCTGGGCAGGGAGATGGCACTGAGCACCACCTCGCGGTATCCGGCTGCGGCCAGCTGGTGCAGCTCGTTCAGGATGCTCTCCTCGGCACGGCTGCGCACCGGGCCACGGGCACGGGGGATGACGCAGTAGGCGCACTGGCGGTTGCAGCCGTCCTCCACCTTGATAAAGGCGCGGGTGTGGGTCTCAAACCGCTCCACGGGCAGCTCCTCAAACCGCTCGCCCCGGGCGTGGGGCGCAATGGCCACGATCCGCTCATGGCCATCCAGCAGCTTCATGACATTTTCAAGGATGGCTTTCCGGTCGCCGTTGCCGCAGACCAGATCGGCCTCCAGAAACCGGGCGGCCTCCTCGGGGAACGCCTGGGGGTAGCAGCCGGTCAGCACGGTGACGGCACCGGGGTTCTCCCGCTTGGCCCGGCGGAGCCACTTGCGGCTCTTCTGGTCGCCAGAATTGGTCACAGTGCAGCTGTTGACCACAAACACATCGGCCTCTTCCCCCTCCGGGACGATGGTGAACCCGGCGGAGCGGAACATCTGTTCCAGCGCCCCGGTCTCGTTCAGATTGACTTTGCAGCCAAGGGTATAAAAACAAACTCTCATGCGAGGTATCCTTTCCACAGAAAAACAAAATAAACCATCCTATTATAGCAGATTTTTCCCGGCGGGGAAAGAGCATTTGCTGCTCTTTTTTTGCATAGAATGCAATCAGAGCAATCGAAACAGACCGCGGGGGAGGTACGAGAATGGAACGGAGAAATTTTGCGGCGCTGTGCGCGGCGGTGCTCTGCTTCTGGCTGTTTGCGCTGGCCTTTGGCACGGCACAGGGGATGGGGCTGCATCTTGTGGCCCGGCGGGAGGCAAAAACAGCCTCCGCGCAGGCCGTGTGGGTGGAACCTGCCCTCCCGGCGGCAGCGGCTCCGGCACTCTCCCTCAACTGCCGCGCCGCCATCCTGATCGAGCAGGACAGCGGCCGGGTGCTGTACGAGAAAAATGCCGAGGAGAAAATGCCCATCGCGTCGATTACAAAGGTGATGACCCTGCTGCTGACCTTTGAGGCCATCCATGGAGGCAGGCTGACGCTGGATACCCTTGTGCCGGTGAGCGAACACGCCTACCACATGGGCGGCAGCCAGATCTGGCTGGAGCCGGGGGAGCAGTTCACGCTGGATGAGATGCTCCGGGCCATCTGCGTTTCCTCCGCCAATGACGCCGCCGTGGCGGTGGCCGAGCTGGTGGGCGGCAGCGAGCCCGCTTTTGTGGAGCAGATGAACGCCCGGGCGGCCCAGCTGGGGATGGAGCAGACCACGTTCCGCAACGCCTGCGGGCTGGATACGGAGGGCCACCTCTCCACCGCCCGGGATGTGGCCATCATGAGCCGGGAGATTTTGACCCACTGCCCGGAGGTGCTGCATTACTCCGGCATCTGGACGGACAGCCTCCGCAACGGGCAGACCCAGCTCGTCAACACCAACAAGCTGCTCAAGCGGTACAGCGGCATCACCGGGCTCAAGACCGGCACCACCAGCGGGGCAGGGGTCTGCATCTCGGCCAGCGCCACCCGGGATGGGCTCAAGCTCATCGCCGTTATTTTGGGGGCACCCAGCAGCGCCGACCGCTTCAACGCCGCCACGACGCTTCTGGACTACGGTTTTGGGGCCTATGAGGCCGCGCCGCTGCCCGCACTGCCCAGCCAGCCGCTGCAGCTGGCGGTCAAAGGCAGCGCCGAGGAGAGCGTCCCGCTGGATTACAGCGCCCTGCCCGAGACGATCTTATTGGAAAAAGGGGCCGGGGCCGCCCTCCGCGGGGAGCTGACCCTGCCCGAGACCCTGGAAGCCCCGGTGGAACGGGGGCAGGCCGTGGGCAAAGTAAGCGTTTATCAGGGCGAAAACCTGTTGAGTGAGTATGAAGTCCGCGCCGCCGTCGATGCCGCAAAACTGACCCTGCCGGACGCGCTGCACCTGCTGTGGGAGAGCCTGACCGGCGTGTCCTGACCAAAACGGACACAGGACCGCCCAAAAGCGGTTTGTTCACGCAACAAAAGCCTTGTCCGCCTGAACAAAAGATGTAAGAGCATACAAAACAACACTATTAAAATTGTATGAAATCCAAGGATTTTGGCCTTGACTTTGCCCGATGGGAACGGTACACTTATACCAAGAAAAACCCTCGCAGGGCAAGTGCCCCAAAAATGTCTGGAGGTTTTGATAAAATATGAGTCTCGCACTGAACACGAAACACCTTTCCTCCTTTATTAAGGAAGAAGAGTATCAGGCCATCTACCCGCAGGTGGAAGCCGCCCACAAGATGCTGGAAGCCAAGAACGGCCCCGGCAACGATTTCCTGGGCTGGATGTATCTGCCCCGTGAGTACGATAAGGACGAGTTCGCCCGCATCAAGGAAGCAGCCGCCAAGATCCGTGAGGATTCCGACGTGCTGGTCGTCGCTGGCATCGGCGGCAGCTATCTGGGTGCCCGCGCTGTGGTCGAAGCCGTCAAGGGCCAGTTCCACAATGAGCTGGACAGCGGCCTCAAAATCTACTTCTGCGGCAACAGCATCAGCCCCACTTATCTGAATGATATCATCGCGCTGTGCAAGGGCAAGCGCTTCTCCATCAATGTCATTTCCAAGTCCGGCACCACCACCGAGACCAGCCTGGCATTCCGCGTGCTGCGCAAGCTGCTGGAAGATGAGATGGGCGTGGAAGAGGCCAACAAGCGCATTTATGCGACCACTGACCGTGCCAAGGGCACCCTCAAGCAGCTGGCCGACGCGCAGGGCTGGCCCACGTTCGTGGTCCCCGATGATGTCGGCGGCCGCTACTCCGTCCTCTCCGCGGTCGGCCTGCTGCCCATCGCGGCTGCCGGTATCAGCATCGACGACCTGATGAAAGGCGCTGCCGATGCCATGGAGCGCTTCTCCGTCCTGAGCCCGGACAACGACGCTTACAAGTATGCTGCCATCCGCAACATCCTGTACCGCAAGGGCAAGAGCGTGGAGATCCTCGAGTGCTACGAGCCCAACTTCACCCTGATGAACGAGTGGTATAAGCAGCTGTTCGGCGAGAGCGAGGGCAAGGACAACAAGGGCCTGTTCCCCGCAAGCTGCATCTTCTCCACCGACCTGCACTCCATGGGCCAGTTCATCCAGGAAGGCTCCCGCACCATGTTTGAGACCATCGTGGATGTCAAGAAGCCTGCACAGGATCTGTTCATTGAGCCGCTGGAAGGCAACTTTGATGGCCTGAACTTCCTGGCCAACCAGAACATGAGCGTGGTCAACCGCAAGGCCATGGAAGGCACCATCCTGGCACATACCGACGGCGGCGTGCCCGAGGTCGTGCTCGAGGTGGATGACCTCAGCGCCTACAATGTCGGCTACATGATCTACTTCTTCTGGCGTGCATGTGCCTGCAGCGGCTACCTGCTCAGCGTCAACCCGTTCAACCAGCCGGGCGTTGAGAGCTACAAGAAGAACATGTTTGCACTGCTGGGCAAACCCGGTTACGAGAACCTGACCGCTGAGCTGGAAGCAAAGCTCAAGTAAGGGCAAAGGACTAAAAAATGATCTCCCGCCGCAAGGCGTGGAAAATACAGGAGGACAGAACTATGATTAAACTGATTGTTGGCGCTAAGGGCTCCGGTAAGACCAAGGCTATGATCGACCAGATCAATGATTCGGTCAAGACCTCCAAGGGCAACGTCGTCGTCGTGGAAAAAGGCATGAAGCTGACCTACGACATCGCTCCCGCTGCTCGTCTGATCGACCTGGACGAGTACAAGGTCTCCGGCGGCGAGATGCTGTACGGCTTTGTGGCCGGCCTGCTGGCAAGCAACTATGACATCACCGACCTGTACATCGACGGCATCCTCAAGGTGCTCAACCACGATATCAACCGTCTGGGCGTTGTGCTGGATGAGATGGCAGCCATTGCCGGCGATACCGTCAAGGTCACTGTCACCGTCAGCGCGGACGAGGCAGCTCTGCCGCACGACGTCAAGAAGTACCTGTAAGGCTTCTGGCATTCTGATTCTGAACTAATCCAATCGGGCAGGAAACCGGAGAAATAAAATTTTTTCGGTTTTCTGCCTGTTTTGGTGTTGACAAAGGTTTACTTTGGCGCTATACTAACAAAGCAGCCTTTTATGAGGTGTACTATGCAATTTGACCTGAGAAAGTTTATCGCAACCGGCGCAAGACCCTACCATGCGGAGTTTCCCTGTGATTTGTCTGCAAAGGATTTTGCCGGTGCAAGGATCAGCCAACCGGTCACGGCGTGTTTTGACGCTGAGACGGATGGAGAAGAGGTCCGGATGACACTGCGGGCAAAAGCATTGGTGCACGGCGAGTGCGCCCGCTGTCTGGACCCTGTTGAGAGGGAAGAGACAGTTGAAGCGGAGTGGACGGTAAAGGAGCGGGATCTGGACGACCCGGATTTCGATCTGCCGCTCAATGAAAAAGGTCATCTGGATGTGGATGAGTGGCTTTGCCAGGAGTTCCTGTTCCAGATCCCAACGGTGCTGCTCTGCAGCCCCGACTGCCCGGGATTGTGTCCCCGGTGCGGGAAAAAGATGGCGGAATGTACCTGCCCCCCGGCAGAAGATGAAGCCGCTCCCGCAGACGCAAGGCTAGCGATCCTCAAATCACTGCTGAACTGAGAAACCCATCAAGGAGGTGCAAAAATATGGCAGTACCTAAGAGACATCTTTCCAAGGCCCGCCGCGACAAGCGTCGCAGCAATGTTTGGAAGCTGGAGGCCCCTGCACTGGTCAAGTGCAGCAACTGTGGCTCTCTGAAGCTCCCCCACCAGGCATGTGGCAACTGCGGTTACTACAAGGGCGAGGAAGTCATCAAGAAGGGCTAATTTGCGCAGAATTGGTGGCACATTGGTGTTATGTACAGAAGGGGAGGGCGCAATGCCTTCCCCTTCTTGCTGTTTCTGGGAGGTGAGAGCATGGCAATCAAGATCGAGCGTGTGGAAGCGGGCAGTGAAGCCGAAGCACTGGGCCTTTTGCCCGGCGACGAGCTGCTGGCCGTGGATCAGAACGAGCTGAACGACACGCTGGACTATGATTTTTATACCGACAGCAAAAGCTTTCACCTGAAAGCAAGGGTGGCGGACGGCATCCGGGAGTGGGACGTCCAGCGCGCCGAGCGCGGCCCCTTTGGCTGCGATTTTTCCACCTATCTGGGCGACCAGAAGCATTCCTGCTCCAACCACTGCATGTTCTGCTTCATTGACCAGCTCCCTCCGGGGATGCGGGAGAGCCTTTATTTTAAGGACGATGATGAGCGCCTTTCATTCCTGTTTGGCAACTACATCACCATGACCAACATGCAGGACCATGAGATCGACCGCATCATCAAGATGCACATTTCGCCCATCAACATCTCGGTCCACACCACAAACCCCCAGCTCCGGGTGCGGATGCTGGCCAATAAGCGGGGCGGAGAGGTGCTCAAGTACCTGCCCCGGCTGGTGGAGGGCGGCATCGCGGTCAACTGCCAGCTGGTGCTCTGCCGTGGCATCAACGATGGCGACGAGCTGCGCCGCACCCTGGCCGACCTGCTGGAGCTGACTCCCATGGTGCAGAGCATTGCGGCGGTGCCCTGCGGCATTACCGATTACCGCCAGAACCTCTTCAAGCAGACCCCCTACGATGCGGCCAGCAGCGCCGAGGTCATCGACATCATGGAAGAGTTTGGCGATGAGTGCAAGCGCCGCCACGGCAAGCGGATCATCTACCCCAGCGATGAGTGGTACCTGAAAGCGGGCCGCCGCATCCCGCCCACCGAGTTCTATGAGGACTTTGACCAGCTGGAAAACGGTGTGGGCATGATGCGCCTGTTTGAAGATGAATTTATGGCCGAGCTGGACAAGCCCCACCGCGTTTACGGCACCAAACAGCTGGATGTGGTCACGGGAACCATGGCGGCCCCCCTCATCCAGCGGATGATGGCCGAGCTGCACCGCCAGTACCCCATGATCGAGGTCACGGTGCACCCGATCCAGAACAAATTCTTCGGCGGCAACGTGGGTGTGGCAGGTCTTGTCACGGCCACGGATATCATCAACCAGTGTGAGGGCAAGCTGACCAGCGGGACGCTGGGCGTGCCCGCCGTGATGCTGCGGGAAGAAAAAGATACGTTCCTCGACGATATGACCGTTGCGCAACTCGCTCAGCGGATGGGCGTCAAGGTAGAAGTGCTGCCCACGTCCGGCGGCGAGGAGGCCAAAGCTCTGCTGCGCAGCGGCCTGCATATTTCGAGAAGAAGAAAAGGAGGAACCACATGAGCAAACCGATCGTAGCGGTGGTGGGCCGCCCCAACGTGGGCAAGTCTACCCTGTTCAACAAACTCTGCGGCCAGCGCCTGGCCATCGTGGAGGATACCCCGGGCATTACCCGCGACCGCATTTTTGCCAACTGCGAGTGGAACGGCCACGAGTTCATGCTGGTGGACACGGGCGGTATTGAGCCCAAGGCCACCGAGGCATCCTGGCCCACATGCGGGAGCAGGCCCAGATCGCCATTGACACCGCCGACTGCATCATCATGGTGGTGGATGTCCGCAACGGCCTGACCGCGGCGGACGAGGATGTGGCCCACATGCTGCGCCGCAGCCATAAGCCGGTCATTCTGGCGGTCAACAAGTGCGACAACGTGGGCGAGGCCCCCATGGAGCTGTACGAGTTCTATAACCTGGGCTTTGACGAGGTCATGCCCATTTCGTCGGTGCACGGTCACGGCACGGGCGACCTGCTGGACGCCGTCTGCGCCCACCTGGATTTCAGTGAGACGGTCATTGAAGAGGACCGCATCCCGGTGGCCATCATCGGCCGCCCCAACGTGGGCAAATCCAGCCTGACCAACCGCATCCTGGGTGAGAACCGGATGATCGTGGCCAACGAGGCCGGCACCACCCGCGACGCCATTGATACCCCGGTGGACAACGCCTACGGTAAGTTCATCTTCACCGATACCGCAGGCCTGCGCAAGCGCAGCAATATCACCGATGGTCTGGAGCGGTACATGGTCGTCCGCGCTCTGGCCGCTGTGGAGCGGAGCCGTGTGGCCCTGATCCTGGTGGATGCCACCGTCGGCTTCACCGAGCAGGACAGCAAGGTGGCAGGCTATGCCCACGATCAGGGCAAGGCCTGCATCATCGTTGTCAACAAGTGGGACGCCGTGGAGGGGAAGGAGACCAACACCATGGAGCTCCAGCGCAAGGGTTACGCCGAGTGCTTCAGCTTTATGGGCTATGCTCCCATCATCTTTATCTCGGCACAGACGGGTTATAACGTCAATAAGCTGATGCAGCTCATCCGGGATGTGGACGCCCAGAACGGCGCCCGCGTGCCCACCGGTGTGCTGAACGAGATGCTGGCCCGGGCTACCGCCCGGATGCAGCCCCCCAGCGACAAGGGCCGCCGCCTGAAGATCTTCTACCTGACCCAGGCTTCCACCCGTCCCCCGACGTTCGTGGCTTTCGTCAACGCAAAGTACCTCTTCCACTTCAGCTATCAGCGGTACCTCATCAACCAGATCCGCGAAAGTTTTGGTCTGGACCACACGCCCATCCGGCTGGTGATCCGGGAACGCGGTGCGGGCGAAGTCCGCGCCAAGGATGTATAAACAGGGAGGGACTGTCTGATGATGACGCTTCTGATCGTTCTGGCAACGGCCGCCGAGGCCTACCTGCTGGGCAGCATTGACACGGGCATTCTGGTCAGCAAATACCTCTATCATGACGATGTCCGCAACTATGGCAGCGGTGCCGCCGGTATGACCAACATGCTGCGCACCTTTGGCAAAAAGGCAGCGGCCCTCACCGCCTTTGGCGATGTGCTCAAGGGCGCGCTGGCCGTCTGCATCGGCCGCTGGCTGTTCGGGTATCTCCCGGCAGGCGGGGCGGTCTCGCCCTACCTGGGCGTTTACCTGGCGGCCATCCTGGCTACCATTGGCCATCTGAAGCCGCTGTATTTCGGCTTCAAGGGCGGCAAGGGCGTGCTGGTGGCAGGTGGTGCCATTCTGGCCATCCAACCCATCCTCATCCCGTTCCTGTTCCTGATCTTCCTGGCCTGCCTGCTCCCCACGGGGATGGTCTCGCTGGGCAGCATCACCATGGCAGCGCTCTACCCGGTACTGACCCTCATTTACAGCTACTACCGGGGCCTGGCCGCGGGTGATATGGCGGTCTGCTTTGTGGGTGCCCTCATCATGAGTATTCTGGTCATCTACATGCACCGCTCCAACATCAAGCGCATCCGGGAAGGCAAAGAATACCGCTTTGGCAAAAAGCATCAGAAATAAATCTCAGCATACGATGAAACACCCCCGCAGGCAGCGTTTGCAATGCCTGCGGGGGTGTTTTTGGGTCTTGATTCAGGGTTCAGGTGGATTCCGGCAGGAACTCGTCCTCTTCAGCGGCATCGACAAAATCGTCCTCTTCGGTCTCGGGGACAACATCCTCGGCGTGGAGGCGCTTGCGCAGCCGCTCTTTGAACTCTGAAGCCGGGATGCCGCTCTGGTTGGGGGAAAGGTCGGGGGCCGGGTTGCCGTCGGGCAGGTGGGCACCAAAGGCCGGTACAAAGAAGAACTTGCGTACGACGAAGATCAGGCGATGGCAGCCACGCTCAGCAGGTTTTCAAAGGCGGATTCGTGGCCGATGACCATATGGCGGGCGATGGCGTACAGCAGCACCTCCAGGCTGGAGCCGGGGCTGTGCTTGGCCAGCATCTTGATGAACTCGATGCCGATGACGATGTCGAGTGCCCGCTCCAGAAAGGTGCGGATCTCTACATCGTTGCCGTCGATGAACAGGCCGGGCATCCACTGGATGAGGGGCACGATGCTGATGAGCAGGCCGATGAGCACCAGGCCGGAGAGGGAGATCTCGAGCAGGGTGGAGGACTGGATGATGAAATTGCGCAGCTCCGCGCGGCTTCGGCTTTCGACATGGGTGGTGTTGTGGAAATCGTTGGACATGGCAGGGACCTCTCTTTCGGATTTGGATTCAAGTGCAGTGGACAAAATCGGGGAAAAATGTCAACTTTATTTTCTATATTTTA
This sequence comes from Faecalibacterium sp. OF04-11AC, assembly GCF_003460645.1. Taxonomy (NCBI): domain Bacteria; kingdom Bacillati; phylum Bacillota; class Clostridia; order Eubacteriales; family Oscillospiraceae; genus Faecalibacterium; species Faecalibacterium sp. OF04-11AC. The sequence continues at coordinate 49,832 of NZ_QTVP01000013.1, forward strand.
GCAAAGAATGTCAACTGCGTCAATTCTTTGAGGAAAATTCCAGCGATGAAAATGTGCTATGGAACACAAAAAAGCTCCCCCGGCGGGGGAGCGTGAAAGGGAGTGGAGGGAAAATTTCAATCCTGCACGGCCACATAGCCCGATTTCTCGATGCAGGCACGGCCTGCGTCGGTGGAGAGCCAGTCGTAGATTTTGCGTTCCGGCGTGTCCGCACCGGAATCCTGCCGGACCGCGGCATAGAACTCATTGCAGAGCGGGTAGCTCTGGTCGGCGATGGTCTCGTTGGAGGGGGTCACGCCGTCCACAGCCAGCAGCCGCAGGCCGGGCTGGGAGTACATCTGGTCGATGTAATAATACACCGAGAAGCCAATGGCATTGGCGGTGTTGTTGTATTCGGCAATGCTGTCCACCAGCCCGCCCATCTCCGTAGGGGCCAGCTCGGTGGGGGCGTCCATCAGCTCCCCGCCCTGGATGAGCAGCTTCTGGAACAGGGTCTGGCTGCCGGAATCTTCCCGCCGCTGGAATGCCACGATGGGCAGGTCCGCGCCGCCGACGTCTTTCCAGTTGGTGATCTTCCCGGCATAAATGTCCCGGAGCTGCTGCTGGGAGAGGCTCTGGACGGGATTTTCTTCGTTGACGATGAACACCAGCGCGTCCCGGCCAATGGCTTTCTGGTCCAGCGGGCCGCCCTCCGCGGCCATTTCCTCCTTGACGGATTCCGGGGCCTCGTAGGCGATGATGAGCTTGGTGGAATCACCCTCATTGCCGCCGTAAAGGCTCAGGTTCCGCCAGGCCCAGGCCGTGGTGTTGGTGCTCACGCAGCTCTGGGCCGTTTCCAGATCCATGCCCGTGGTGTCCGCCATGATCTGCGCAATGAGGGGGATGCAGGCCGTGCTGCCGTCGGTCATGGGAAACTCGTCGGCTGTAAGGATGGGCTCACGGGTCACTTCACTGGAAGCATCCGGGCTGGCAGCGGGTTCGCTCTCAGGCTGAGAGGGAGTGGGCCCGGAGTTGACGGGGGCATTCGTGTTGCAGGCCGAGAGCAGGGCGGCTGAGGAAACCGCGCCCAGCCCCAGCAGAAAAGCGCGGCGGGAAAGATCAGTTTGTTTCATGGTCAAAACCTCCTGTGTTCAGATCAGATCGCCATAGCCGTGTTCGTCCGTGCTGGAAGCAAAGATGCTGCGGCAGTAGAGCCACTGGCCGTCTGGGGTCATCCAGCCGTAATAGAAGCCCTTTCGGGCCATGAAAGCGCCTGCGGGCAGGTCATTGAGGCCGTTGCCGCCATAATAGTTGTAGCAGAGGGCCAGCCCTTTGAGGACGGCGTTCCCGTTCTCGTCCAGTACGTCATAGAGGGTCTTTCCGTTGGGGCCTGCATAGCCGTAGCGGAAATAGGCGTGGCCGTCTGTGGTGGTGAGGGGCGCAAAGTAGTAATAGCCATCCGGCGTGGAGGCGGAAATAGCAAGCTGCCGTACAAGGCCCTGTGCGTCATAGAGCCGGATGGTGGGCTTGCTATGGTCTCCTGCCGGATAGAGCATCACCAGCGCGTAGTCCTCCCCCACAGCCCACACCTGGGCCGAATCCTGATTCTCGACCGAGTCCACGTTCACATCGGTGAGGATGGCGCCGGTGGCGCGGTCGTAGACCCGGAGCGTCCCGTCGGTGGCGTAGACGGCCAGGGTCTTGTCGTCGGCGTCCACGTTATAAACGGGTTTCATCTCCCCGGTGGTCAGGTCGTGGAACTGGTAGCGGTAGTCGTTGCCAGCATTCCAGCAGACCACTGCCCCGGGAGCATAGTAGAGGACGGAGCGGTCAAAGGTGGCAAGGACTTCGCTCTGTTCGGTGCTGGCCAGGTCGATGAGCTGGTACTGGCCGTCTTCCGTCCGGAAGCTGGCGGCGCCGTTGCCGCACACCTGGTCAAAGCCGTCCAGCTCTTCCCCCGTTACCGTGTTGGAAAGGGTGGAGGACTGGGAGAGGTAACCATCCGTGTAGAAATCCAGTAAGATCCAGTCGCTGGAGATGCCGCTGGTATTGTTCTGGGTGGAAAGGCTGGTGGCCGTGCAGCGGTCCTCCTCCCGCAGGGGATTGCCCTCCCGGTCCTGCAGCACCATCCGCACATGCTGGTACATGTCCTCGTCGTACTCACCGTCGGCCAGCGTCTCGGGCCGTTCATAGCAGGTAAAGGCGAACAGATCGTTGGAGACGACGCACTGGTAGGCGGTGTCCGGAGACGGGATCTCCTGCCGGGTGGTCAGGTCGATGACCTGGCAGTCCCCGGGCTGGACAGCATGATCGCAGGAAAATTCCAGTGCGTCGGTCTGGTTGAGCACCAGATAATTTCCGGAGAGGGTGACGCTGTGATCCTGTTCAAAGGTGAGCACTTCGGCTCCGGTCTTATCGTAGAGGGCGCTGCGGCGGCCGGAGGGGGAGCTGTTGTCGGACCAGGCCACCCAGTAATAGGGGATATCGCTCTCCGCAGGGTCGTACACCAGTGCGACGGTCTCATCGCCCCGGCCCTCATGGAGGACTTTGCTGCCGCAGAGGACGGTGGAGCCGTTGGAATCATACAGGATCCGCAGCTTGCCGTCGTCGAGAGCGGCGGAAGCGTCGCTGGGCTGTTCTACGGGAATCGGGTCTTTCCGGGGGGATGCCGCCGGCAGCAGGGAACAGCCGGTGAGCAGGGCAACCGCCAGCGTCAGGCAGGCGGCGGTGCGGCCAAAGCGAAACAGCGTGGTCTTCATGGGCGATTCCTCCTAAAATTTGACTTTCCCATTTGATTATAATACGAAAGACCCGGCCGTTCAATTGCATTGGAACGTCCGGGTCTGGTTACAGTTTGGTGACAACGGGGAGCTCAGGCTTCTTCCATCTGGTTCAGCTTGTGGAGGAACGGCAGCAGGAACGGCACCGAAATGAAAAAGGTGAGCGTGTCGGCAATGGGCTGGCACATCTCAATGCCCGGCAGGCCCAGCAGGTGGGGCAGGGTGAGGATGAGCGGGATGAAACAGACACCCTGCCGGCAGCAGGCCAGGAACGTGGCCCGGCCGGATTTGCCGATGCTCTGGAACATCATGTTGGTCACCACGATGACGGGCTGTAAAAACATGGCCAGACACTGGTAACGGAACGCGGGCAGGGCCACGGCCAGCACCTCCGGGTCATCGCGGAAGAGGTGGATCAGGGTCTCGCTGTTACACCAGCAGACTACATTGAGCACGCAGACAAAGCAGAACGCCGCAAAGATCGTGAAAATAGCGGCCTGCCGTACCCGGCGGTACTTTTTGGCACCATAGTTGAACGCGGCCACGGGCTGCAGGCCCTGGCCCACGCCGATGGCGACGGACAGGATGAACAGGAAGATGCGGGAGATGATGCTCATGCCCGCCACGGCGGCGTCGCCGTACTCGCGGGCGGCAATGTTCAGCAGCATACCGCCAATGCTGTTCAGGCCCTGACGGCCAAAGCTGGGGGCACCGTTGGTAAAGATGAGCAGGTAGTCGCGAGGCGCGCGGGTGATCTCCGTGACGCGGAACTGGCTGACCGTTTTGCCCCGCAGGAACATGGAGAGCAGGATGAAGAAGCTGATGCACTGGCTCAGTGCCGTGGCGAGGCCCGCGCCGCCGGTGCCCATCCTGAACACAAAGATGAAGAGCGGGTCCAGCACGATGTTGAGCACGCCGCCCGTCACAAGGCCGATCATGGCAAAGCTGGCCTTGCCCTCATACCGCAGGATGTTGTTCATCACAAGGCTGGACATCATCAGCGGGGCCGCAAACAGGATGGGCCGGGCGTAGGCACTGGCGTGGGGCAGGATGGTGTCCGTGCTGCCCAGCAGCATCATAAAGCGGGGCAGGGTGGCAAGGCGCCCATGGCCAGCACGGCACCCACCGCCATGGCCGTGAAAAAGCTGGTGGAGGCAAATTTGGTGGCCGCGTGGGTATCCTGGTTGCCCAGGCTGCGGCTGATGATGCCGCCGGCCCCGTGGCCGAACATGAAGCCCAGCGCCTGGATAATGGCCATCAGGCTGGAAACGATGCCCACCGCGCCCGAAGCGCTGGTGGAAAGCTGGCCGACAAAAAACGTATCGGCCAGGTTGTAGATGCTGGTGATGAGCATACTCAGGATGGTGGGGGCGGCAAGGCTCAGGATCAGTCCGGGGATGGGCGTCTCGGTCATTTTATGGTACTGCTGATGGCTGAGGTCATTGGCGGGCATGGGCAAAACTCCTTTCGGTGCAAACTGCCATTCCGGCATGGAAAAGCCGCCCTTGCAATGCCAAAGAGCGGCGGAAATCGGACCGATCCCTAGTATAGCGCGGAAAAGAAAAATTGTCGAGGGCGAAAACCATAGCGGACTGGAATGGTGGGTGAGAGAAAATTTTGATGAGAAACGGGCGGAAAGTTCTCTATTGGGATGTCAAAATTCGCAAAAAACGGACACATTTTGTTAAAACTGCTAAACAAATGGCGAATTGCTTGTGAAAAATCACGGCTGGTGGTATAATTTAACAAAGAAGAGCCAAGGAATTTGGACAAAATGAATACCTTACGGAGGGAATTGCAATGAAATCTGTTGCACAGACCGTCATTGAGGCGGATCGTTTTTATACCATTGCTGCCAAGACTGGCAGCGTGATCCAGGCTGTGGAGAACGCAAAGGACGGCGGTGACATCCGCCTGGGCAAGTATGACCACAAGCCCGAGCAGGAGTGGGCATTCATCCGGGTGGGGGACGGCGTTTACCGTATCCGCAACCGTGCCAATGGCAAGCTCATTGACCTGATGATGACCGGCACCGCCAACGGCACCTGGCTGCACCTGTGGGAAGATGTGGGCGGCACCTCCCAGATGTGGACCATGGAGCACACCCCGCAGGGCACCGTCCGTCTCCGCTCCTCCTGGGCCGGCGGCAAGTGCATTGATACCGTGGGCATGGGCACTGCCGATGGCGCTGTCCTGCAGATCTGGCAGGAGACCGCGGGCGAGGACCAGCTGTGGACCATTGAAGAGGTCAAGGACCGTGCAAAGCGCGCCGTGAAGAAAGCAGAGCCCGCCGTGGAGGCTGCTCCCGCTGCCGAGCCGGTGAAGACCGAGACTGCTCCTGTGGTAGAGGAAAAGGCTGCTGAGCCTGTGGCCGCTCCCGCTGTGGAGGAGAAGCCCGAGGTCAAGGAAGAGGCCAAGACCGGGGAGAAGCCCGCTGAGGCTGAGGGGAAGGCAGAACCCGCCGCGGAGGCTCCCAAGGCAGAGGAAAAGCCTGCTGCTCCCGCGGTCAAGGCACCCGCCAAGAAGCCCGCGGCCAAGAAGACCAGCCGCGCTGCCCGCAAGGCTGCTTCCGCCAAAAAGGCTTCCGCAAAGAAGAAGTAATTTGAATCTTACGTAAAACAAAGCCCGCTGTGTGAAATTTCACAGCGGGCTTTGCTCGTTCTATACGAAAAGGATCAGATGTGGATCATGCTGCGCTGCTCAGAAGCACGGAACTTGAGGGCAGCAGCAATGAATGCTTTGAACAGCGGGTGAGCGCGGTTGGGGCGACTCTTGAACTCGGGGTGGAACTGAGCACCCAGATGGAAGTCACGGCCGGGCAGCTCCACGGTCTCCACCAGGTGGCCGTCCGGGCTGGTGCCGGAAATGACCAGACCCTTGGCCTGCATCTCCTCCCGGAAGTCGTTGTTGAACTCATAGCGGTGACGGTGGCGCTCCCAGATCTCGCTCTCGCCGTAGCACTCAGCCATCTTGGTGCCGGGCAGGACCTTGCAGGGGTACTTGCCCAACCGCATGGTGCCGCCCTTGGGGATGTTACCTTTCTGGTCGGCCATCAGGCGATGACATTGTGTTTGCCGTCCGGGGTGAACTCGCTGGAGTTGGCGTCGGCATAGCCCAGCACATGGCGGGCAAATTCCATCACCATGATCTGCATGCCCAGGCAGATGCCAAAGTAGGGCACGTTGTTCTCCCGGGCATACTGGGCGGCCTGGATCATGCCCTCGATGCCGCGGTCGCCAAAGCCGCCGGGCACGATGATGCCGTCCACGTCGGCAAAGGCTTCCTTGCAGGCGGCCTGGTCGGTCAGGTCCTCACTCTCCACCCAGCGGATCTCCACCTGGCTGTCGTTCTCAAAGCCGGCGTGGTAGAGGCTTTCCATCACGGAGAGGTAAGCGTCGTGCAGTTTGACGTACTTGCCCACCAGCGCGATGGTACAGGTCTTGCTGCGGGTGGCAATGCGGGAGACCACCTGCTTCCACTCGGTCAGGTCGGCAGGGGGAACATCCAGCTTGAGCTTGTCCACCACCACGTCGTCCAGGCCGTTGGTGTGGAGCATCAGCGGGCACTGGTACAGGCTGGGCATGGTCAGGTTCTCGATGACGCACTCAGGCTTGACGTTGCAGAACGTGCTGATCTTGCGGCGGATCTCGCCGCCCACGTTGCCATCGGCCCGCAGGATGATGATGTCCGGGTTGACGCCCATGCCCTGCAGCTCCTTGACGGAGTGCTGGGCCGGCTTGGATTTGTACTCATCGGAGCCGGAGATATAGGGCACCAGCACCACATGGATGTAGCAGCAGTTGTCCCGGCCCTGCTCCAGGCCTACCTGGCGGATGGCCTCCAGGAACGGCTGGCTCTCGATATCGCCGGTGGTACCGCCGATCTCGGTAATGACCACATCGGCCTCGGTGGAAGAAGCCAGATTGTAGATATAGCTCTTGATCTCGTTGGTGATGTGGGGGATGATTTGAACAGTCTGGCCCAGGTAGGCACCCTGGCGCTCCTTGTTCAGCACGTTCCAGTACACCTTGCCGGTGGTCAGGTTGGAGTATTTGTTCAGGTTCTCGTCAATGAAGCGCTCGTAGTGGCCCAGATCCAGGTCGGTCTCGGTGCCGTCATCGGTGACGAAGACTTCGCCGTGCTGCAGGGGGCTCATGGTGCCCGGGTCCACGTTGACATAGGGGTCCAGCTTCTGGCTGGCCACTTTCAGGCCGCGGCACTTGAGCAGGCGGCCCAGCGAAGCGGCCGTAATGCCCTTGCCAAGGCCGGAGACGACGCCGCCGGTGACAAAAATAAACTTGGTCTGTTTTTCTGCCATAAAATATCCTCCTCTAATGGACGTTTGATATGGTTCACTTTCCCGGTGGAGGGGTGCGCGTTGCGTAAAGCCCGCACCCACTCAAAAACATACAACACAGAATTATACACCCGATGGGTCATAGGAATCAAGGATTTCCTGCGCGATCTCGGCCCGGTCCCGCCGGGTATCCATGGCATTCTTTTCAATGTAGCGGTGTGCCTCGGCCTCGCTCATTCCACGCTCCGCGATGAGGCAGCACTTGGCCCGGCTGACCAGACGCACCTGCTGCAGCTTTTCCTGCATCCGGGCATTCTCCTGCCGCAGCACCTGCAGCCGGTGGTTGCTGGCCGCGGCCATGTGGATGGCCTGCAGAAACAGGGTGTTGGAAAACGGTTTGCACACCAGCAGCACGCCCTGCTCGCTCATGGGGGTCAGCAGCTGCTCGGCAGCCGCCGCTTTGACGAGGAATACCACGCCTGCGTCGGTCTTTTCCACCGCGGTGGCGCACAGGTCGTGGCCAAACTCATCGGGCAGGGGCGCGTTGACGACGATCAGCTCAAAGTCCGATTCCAGCATCCGCCGTCGGGCTTCCGCCCCGCTGGGCACGATGAGGGGCCGGGTATATCCCAACTCCGTCAGGCGGGCGCACAGATACTCGTTGGAGCTTGCGCCGGCGCTGACGATCAGAGCACGTCCCATCCTGCTTGCTCCTTTCTTACACGCTTGTGCATGGTATTATATCGCGTTGAAGTAGTGGATGCGTTCGTATTCCGCCGGGTCGGCCGCGTTTTTCAGGGCGGCGCAGCGCTTGAGCGACTCTGCATAATACCGCTTGGCCAGCTCTTCCGGCAGGAACTTGTGCAGGAACTCGCTGTTCTTTGCCACTTCCACGGCCTCTTCCAGAGAGGTGGGCAGGGTCTCCAGCCCAAGGCCCACGGCCTCGGAGGGGATGAACAGGTTTTTATTGACAGGGGGGCGCAGCTCCATCCGGTTCTCAATGCCATCCAGGCCGGCGGCCAGGATCAGGCCGATGGAAAGGTAGGGGTTGCAGGCGGGGTCCGGGCTGCGCAGCTCCATGCGGCAGTTGTCGCCCCGCACCTGGGGGATGCGCACCAGCTGACTGCGGTTCTGGCGGCTCCAGCTCACATAGCGGGGAGCCTCGTCGCAGCCAAAGCGGAGGTAGCTGTTGGGCAGGGGGTTGGTAAAGGCGGTCAGCTCCCGGCTGTGGGCCAGCACGCCCGCCATAAAGCTGCCCGGGATACTGTCCGGGGCAATGTCGCCCTCAAACAGGTTGTGGCCGTCCATGGAGAGGGAAAGGTTGATGTGCAGGCCACTGCCCGCCTGGTCCGGCAGGGGCTTGGGCAGGAAACTGGCGTGCAGGCCGTTACTGGCGGCCACCGCCCGGACGATCTGCTTGAACATCATCACGTTATCGGCGGTCTTGAGGGGGCCTGCGTAGTGGCAGTCGATCTCGTTCTGGCCGTTGCCGTTCTCGTGGTGGCTGTGCTGGGGGGCCATGCCCATCTGCTCCATGGTCAGGCAGATGTCCCGGCGCAGGTTTTCACCGGCGTCCAGCGGGGCTACATCAAAGTAGCCGCCAAAATCAATGGGCACCCGGGTGGGGCGGCCATGGTCGTCGTTTTCAAACAGGTAAAACTCACATTCGGCACCCACGTTGCAGGTCAGGCCCAGCCGTTTGAAGCGGCGGTTTATGTCCCGCAGAAAGCCGCGGCAGTTGCCGCCAAAGGGGGTGCTGTCCGGTTTTTCCACATCGCAGAAAAACTGCATCACCCGGCCCTCGGTAGAACGCCAGGGCAGGATGCACATGGTGGACAGGTCCGGGCGGAGGACAAGGTCGCTCTCCTCCACATGCATAAAACCGGCAATGGCACTGCCGTCAAAGCAGACGCCGTCCTCCAGGGCCTTGGTCAGGTCGCTGGCCAGCACGGCAATGTTTTTCTGGTTGCCAAAGATATCACAGAACGCAAAGCGGACGAATTTGACGTTGTTGTCCTCCACAAAATCAAGCACGTCCTGCTGAGTCGTATAGCTCATAACACACCTCCGCGCTGCAGAGAACCACGCCCCGCAGCGGATCATCATGGTATTTGCTGACGAAATTGGAAAAGACTGAAACTTCCCACAAAAACGCCTAAAGGCCTGCTTCGATCAGGAAGCAGGTCTTTAGGCTGGTGTAAGAAATAGGAAAAGGAGAATGGCAGATTATTTACAGCCTCACCGATGCGGTATTACCGAAACAATCAGACGTAATAGAGCATCTTGCTGTAGCTGGGCAAGGGCCAGTAGTCCTCGCCGCAGATGGTCTCGGCATCGTCTGCCGCGGCACGCAGGGCGTCCATGGCGGGGATGACGTCAGAGTGGAAAGCAACGGCTTTCTCGGTCTCAGTGGGCAGAGTCTTGGCGGCATCCACGGCAGCCTGCAGGGTGTCGATGGCGTCACTCATGGCGTCGGCGTCGGCGGAGAGCTTCTGCAGGGTCTTGGTCTCGCTGCGGACGCTGATGGCCTCGCTGACGGCCAGCTTGGAGGCAGCCGTGTTGGCAACCTCGCTCATGTAGGAGTTGACAGCGGGCAGCAGCTGCTTGCGGGCCATCTCCAGCATGGTCAGGGCTTCGATGTTGATGATCTTGGAGTAGTGCTCCATCTCAACTTCGTAACGGCTTTCCATCTCCACCTTGGTCAGGACGCCAAAGTCTTCCATGAGCTGGATGTTCTTCGGCTCGATGAGGGCGGGCAGGGCAGCCGGGGTGTTCTTCTTGTTGGGCAGACCGCGCTTTTCCGCCTCGGCTTCCCACTCGGCGGTGTAACCGTTGCCGTTGAAGATGACGCGGCGGTGGTCGCGGATGGTGCGCTTGACCAGAGCGATGGCAGCGTTGGTAAAGTCCTCGGCCCCCTCCAGCTCGTCGGCGTAGCTTTCAGCTCCTTGGCGACAGCGGTGTTCAGGATGGTGTTGCAGTCGCTCAGGTTCTCGGCAGAGCCGGGCATACGGAACTCAAACTTGTTGCCGGTGAAAGCGAACGGAGAAGTACGGTTGCGGTCAGTGGTATCCTTGCTGAACTTGGGCAGGACGTCCACGCCCAGGTCCATCTTCATCTTGACAGGGCCAGCGTAGGGAGAATCGGAAGCGATGGCGTCGATGACAGCTTCCAGTTCCTCGCCCACGAAGATGGAAATGATGGCCGGAGGTGCCTCGTTGGCGCCCAGACGGTGATCGTTGCCCGGGGTAGCCACGGAGGTGCGGAGCAGGTCGGCATACTCGTCCACGGCCTTGATGACAGCAGCCAGGAAGACCAGGAACTGCAGGTTCTCCATGGGAGTGTCACCGGGATCCAGCAGGTTCTCGGTGGGGGTGCTCATGGACCAGTTGTTGTGCTTGCCGGAGCCGTTGACACCCTCAAAGGGCTTCTCGTGCTGCAGGCAGACCAGACCATACTTGGGAGCGATCTTCTTCATCATCTCCATGGTCAGCAGGTTGTGGTCGATGGCAACATTGGTGGTGTCAAAGATGGGGGCCAGCTCATGCTGGCAGGGAGCAACCTCGTTGTGCTTGGTCTTGGCGGGAACGCCCAGCTTCCACAGCTCTTCGTCCAGCTCTTTCATGAACGCGGAGACCTCGGGGCGGATGACGCCGAAGTAATGCTCTTCCAGCTCTTGGCCTTTGGCGGAGGGAGCACCAAACAGGGTACGGCCGGTCAGGATCAGGTCCTGGCGTGCCTCGTAGTCCTCTTTTTTAATAAGGAAGTATTCCTGCTCGGGGCCGACAGTCGTGGAAACGTAATCCACGTCCTTGCCAAAGAGCTTCAGGATGCGGATGGCCTGATTGGACAGCGCGTTCATGGAGCGGAGCAGAGGGGTCTTCTTATCCAGAGCCTCGCCGGTGTAGCTGACGAACGCGGTGGGGATGCAGAGCACATCGTCCTTGACGAACGCGTAGCTGGTGGGGTCCCATGCGGTGTAGCCGCGGGCCTCACAGGTGGCACGCAGGCCGCCGGAAGGGAACGAAGAAGCATCGGGCTCGCCGCGCACCAGCTCCTTGCCGGAGAACTCCATGATGGCGGTGCCGTCGCCCACGGGGCTGACGAAGCCATCGTGCTTCTCACTGGTGATGCCGGTCAGCGGCTGGAACCAGTGGGTGTAGTGGGTGGCGCCCAGCTCCATGGCCCAGCGCTTCATCACGCTGGCCACAACGTTGGCCACCTCAATGTCCAGCGGGGCGCCCTTGTGCAGAGTCTTTTCCAGACTCTTATAGGTGGCGCTGGGCAGGCGTTCTTTCATAACGTGCTCGTTAAAGACCTTGCTGCCGTAGATTTCCATAACATTTGCTGCCATAAATCCTACTCCTTACTTGATCTTAATTTCCATTCAAATACCGCAAAACTTTCTCAGGAACGAGAAAATGAGAGCAGTGTTCTGCTGAAACGAAACGGCGCTGCGAGTCAGGAGGTGACTCACAGCGCCGTTGCTGTCTATGCGATGATTATAGCCCACCGGGGGCTAAAACGCAATTGACAAAACTGACGATTTTGCCCGAACCCAAAATTGGTTTTTTGGAGCAAACGCTTTGATTTTGCGAAGTGAGGCCGAATTTTGCTTTATAAGTATTACTTAAATAACCTGGAACAGGAAGAATTTTAAGTAGTTGGTTTCGGGTACGCCCCAGAGGATGGGGTGGTCGGGTGCCTGCTGTCGGACTTCGATCTGGCGCAGCTGACGGTGCGCGTCTTTCGCGGCGGCGCGCAGCATCTTGATAAACAGCTCCTCGGTGGCAAAGTGGGAGCAGCTGGCCGTGGCCAGGTAGCCGCCGCGGGGCAGCAGCTTCATGGCACGGTAATTGATCTCCTTATAGCCCCGCATGGCGTTTTCCACCGTGCGGCGGGCTTTGGTGAACGCGGGCGGGTCCAGGATGATAAAATCGTAGGGGTGGCCCTCTTTTTCCAGCCGGGGCAGCAGCTCAAAGGTATCCTCACAGAGGAAATCCATGTTGGTCAGGCCATTGCGCTGGGCGTTCCGCTGGGCCATGGCAATGGCCTCCGCGCTGATGTCGGCGGCAGTGACCCGGGCCGCCCCGCCCATGGCGGCATTCAGCGCAAAGCTGCCGGTGTGGGTAAAGCAGTCCAGCACGGTGTGCCCGGCGGCAATGCGGGCCACGGCCCGGCGGTTATATTTCTGGTCCAGGAAGAAGCCGGTCTTCTGGCCGTTTTCAAAATCGACGTGGTAATACACGCCGTTCTCGCGGATCTCTGTCTGGGTGGAGTCGGGGTGGGTCTCACCGGACAGCTCGAACCAGCCCTTGTTCTGCTCCAGCCCCTCCTTGGCGCGGAGGGCTTCGTCATTCCGCTCATAGATGCCGTCAATGGTCTGGCCGTCGGCCCGCAGGACTTCCGCCAGGATGGGGAAGAGAACGGGCTTGAGCTTTTCCATCCCCGCGCTCAGGGTCTGGGTGACGAGGATATTGTGGAAGCGGTCTACCGTCAGGCCCGGAAACTGGTCGGCCTCACCAAAGATGACCCGGCAGGCGGAAAGATCGGCGGGCTCCAGCACGGTCTTGCGGTAGGCCCAGGCGTACTCCACCCGGCGGCGCCAGAAGCTGGCGTCAAAGGTATCGTTGGCGTTGCGGGAGATGAGCCGCACCCGGATCTTGCTGTGGTGGGAGACAAAGCCCGTGCCGAGGTAAGCGCCCTTGGGGCTGACCACATCGGCCAGGGTACCGTTTTCCGGGAGCGTCTCCGGCGCGGCGGTAATATCGTTTTCGTACACCCAGGGGTGGCCGCCCACCAGCAGGCCCTCGGCGTGTTTGTTGACTTGGTAGACGGGATAAGCGCGTTCTTTCATTCGATAGACCTCTTCATAATCCTGAAAAATTGTGCTAGAATAAGCAAAAACGAAATGGGGGAAACCACAATGGAAATTGAACGGAAATGGATGGTAAACGGCTGGCCGGAGCAGCCGCTGCCCTTAAAAGAAGAATTTGCCATGCGGCAGGGCTATATCAGCGTCCGGCCCACGGTCCGCATCCGGGAGGAAGCCCTGACCGGCGGCGAGACGAAGTATATCCTCTGCTTCAAGTCCGGCAGCGGGCTGGCCCGGGAGGAGATCGAGCGGGAGATCGACAAAGAGCTCTTCACCCGGCTCGAAGAGAAGATCATCGGCAAGCCGCTGATCGGTAAGCTCCGCCGCAGCTATCAGCTGCCGGACGGCATGGTGCTGGAAGTGAACCATGTGGATGAGGGCCAGCCTACCGAGTTCTGGTATGCCGAGGTGGAATACCCCACCGTGGAGGCCGCCCGTGCCTGGCGGCCGGAGGCGGTGGGCCTGGCCGCTTACCTCAACGACGACGTGACGGACCAGCCCGGCCAGAGCATGGGGGCCTACTGGGAGCAGACCCGAAAATAAAAATCAGAAGCTGGGCGGCGTCACCGCAAAGATGACCCGGACCATTTTGTCACCGGTATTGAACCAGCGGTGGCCTGTCCCGGCCGGGATACGGACGGCATCGCCTGTGTGCAGCTCAAAGGGTTCACCGTTGAGGGAGATGGTCACATCGCCCTCCTCCACATAGGCGGTCTCTTCGCCCACATGGGAGCGGTCCTTATCAGAAGTGACGGTCTGGGGCGGGATCTCCATCAGCACAAATTCGATGCTGGCTTTGGTGTCGGCCGTGAGCAGGTTGTAGGCTACCTCACTGTTCCGGTTCCCGATGGAGCGGTATTCGCCCTTGCGGACGATGAGTTCCTGCTCGGGGTCGCTGTCCTCCTGGAAGAGAACATAGAGCGGGAAATCCAGCGTCTCGGCCAGCGTTTTCAGGGTGTTGATGGAAGGATTGACAGCATTGTTTTCGATCTGGCTGATCATGGAGGCGGTGATGCCTGTCTTTTCCGCCAGCCCGCGGAGACTCAGCCCCCGCTGGGTCCTGTATTTTTGAATCTTTTGTCCGATGTTCAGATTGACCATAACATGTTCCTTACTGTTGTATTTGCGGCAGCAGCCCCGGCAGAGGGGCATACTCCTCAATACTATCATTATAGCATGTTTGGCCGGGAAGACCAAGTGGCAAAGCGATGACAAAACGGAGTAGAAAACACAATAAAATATAAAAAATCGGCAGACATGGAGAGGTACAGCCATGTCTGCCGATTTTGTTGTGGAAAGCAGTCTCAGCAACCGGAAGCAGAATGGGATGCTCCCGGAAGATCAGCACTTAGTGCAGGAAGATCAGGCTCAGGACAAAGACGACGACCAGAGCGGTGAGGGACTGCAGAACGCTGATGATGGGAATGGTCTTGTAAGCCACGGAGGTATCCATCTTGGAGGTGGTGGTGGTGACCCAGAAGAAGTCATCGTTGCCATGGAAGACCATCATACCGCCAGCGGCGCAGGCCAGCATGGCGATGACGCGGCCCATCGGAGAGGAGAAGCCCAGCACATCGATGAGCGGGGTGATCATGGTAGCTGCCGTGACCATGGCGATGGTAGCGGAACCAACGCAGGTACGGAAGATGAAGCCGATGAGGAACGGAGCCAGGATGCCGATGGTCAGGCCGGAGAATGCATTGGTCAGGACGGACTGCATGGCGGAAGCTTTCAGCACGCCGCCGAACGCGCCGCCCGCGCCAACGATCAGGACGATCTGGCCAGCGGTCCTCAGAGAGTCGGCCACCAGGCCGTCAAAGCTCCAGGCCAGCTTGTCTTCGGGGTGGATGTTGTGGTAGGTGTAAGCAGCGAGCAGCATGCCGATCAGCAGAGCGACGGCAGGAGTGCCGATGACGTTCAGGATGGAGAGCAGGACGTTCTCGGAAGCGACCATGTCGCCCACGGTCTTGAGGAGCATGAGCAGGATGGGGACCAGGATGGGCATAAACGAAGCCAGCGCGCTGGGCAGCTTGGCGTTCTCGTCCTCTTCCTCGGTCACGTCGCTGTCATCCTCGGGGATGTAGTAGTATTTTTTGCCTGCGGTCAGGGAAGCAAAGTAGCCCACCAGCATGACAGGGATGGAGACCAATGCACCAAACAGGATGACCATGCCCAAGTCCGCGTTCAGGATGCCGGCCACAGCCAGAGGGCCCGGCGT
This sequence comes from Faecalibacterium sp. OF04-11AC, assembly GCF_003460645.1. Taxonomy (NCBI): domain Bacteria; kingdom Bacillati; phylum Bacillota; class Clostridia; order Eubacteriales; family Oscillospiraceae; genus Faecalibacterium; species Faecalibacterium sp. OF04-11AC. The sequence continues at coordinate 64,978 of NZ_QTVP01000013.1, forward strand.
GGGAGGCACGAACATGTGGGTGGCGTGCAGGCCCATTGCCAGCGAGATGGCCATGGTGGTCATGGAGATCTTGGTATCCTTGGACAGGCGGCGGGCGATGGGGCTCAGCAGAACGAATGCGGAATCACAGAAGACGGGGATGGAGACGAAGTAGCCGGTGATGGCCAGGCCCAGAGCAGCGTGCTTTTTGCCCGTGATCTTGAGGATGGTCTTGGCCATGGTCTCGGCAGCGCCGGATTTCTCCAGCAGGGTACCGGTAACGGTGCCCAGTGCGATGACCAGGCCGATATCGGCGATGGTGCCGCCCATGCCGCTGGTAAAGGCGCTGAGCATGTCCTGCATGTTCATGCCGGCCACGATGGCAAAGGTGGCGGAGGTGGCGATCAGTGCGAAGAACGGGTGGATCTTCAGTTTAACGGTGAAGAGGACCAACACCAGAACGGCCAATACCAGGCCGAGGATCACAGATACAGTAGAGCCCATAAACAAACCTCCTCTTACTTGACGACCTTGACGAGGTACTCTTTCCAGACCTCATCGGGAACCAGACGGCCGCCGGTTGCCCAGCAGATCTGGGTGGCGTTCTTCATCACGTCGGCGGTCAGGCCCTGCTTTGCCAGGTAGCCCTTGCCAGCCTCGGTGCTCTCCAGATGGACAGGGCCGATGAACGCGGCGCAGCTGGAGGGCTCAATGAGGACGTCCTCGGTCTTGTGGAGCAGACGCATAAAGTCGTACAGCTTTGCATCCTCGATGGTGAAATCACCGGAGATGAGGTTGGAGTCAATGCGGGTGACAAAGCCGGAGGGGCTTGCGCAGGCCAGGCCGTCGGCCTCGGTCAGGCCGTCGATGCCAAAGTCATGCACATTGACGGCCTCGTACAGGTTGGTGGCAAAGCCAGCAGGACAGAGGGGCAGAGGGTGGGCTCTGCAAAGAAGCAATGGACAGCGTTCTTGTACACCCGCTTCAGGCCATAAGCCACGCCGCCGGGAGCACCGCCCACACCGGTGGGAATGTAAACGATCAGCGGGTGCCGCTCGTCCACCACAACGCCCTGCTCATCCAGCTGCTTCTTCAGGCGGGAAGCGGCCACGGCATAGCCCAGGAACAGGTTGACGGATTTCTCGTCGTCCACAAAGTAGCTCATGGGGTCGGCGTCGGAGAGCTTGCGGCCCTCGGCCACGGCCTTGGAGTAGTCGTCGGCATACTCAATGACTTCAACGCCCTTGCTGCGCAGCAGGTCTTTCTTCCACTGGCGGGCGTCGGCGGACATGTGCACCTTGACCTTGAAGCCGATGGCGGCGCTGCTGATGCCGATGGACAGGCCCAGGTTGCCGGTGGAGCCCACCTGCACGGTGTACTGGTTGAAGAATGCGCGCATCTCGTCGCTGCACAGCTTCTCGTAGTTGTCCGTCACTTTCAGCTTGCCAGCTGCAATGGCCAGATCCTCGGCGTGTTTCAGCACCTCATAGATGCCGCCGCGGGCCTTGACGGAGCCTGCCACCGCCAGATGGCTGTCCATCTTGAGGAACAGATTGCCGGAGATGGGGCTGCCCGTTGCTTCGATCAGGCCTTTCTGCATCTCGGGGATGGGCTTCAGCGGGGACTCGATGATGCCATTGGTGCACTCGGTCTCCGGGAAGCACTTGCGGATGAACGGGGCAAACCGCTCCAGACGCGCCTCTGCGTCTGCAATGTCTGCGTCCGAGACGACCAGCTGGCACACAGCGTCGGTCATTTCAAAGGGCAGGAACTTGGGGTTGACCCACAGAGTCTCTTTCTGCTCCGCGATCTCCTTTAAAGTAGCGTCCTGCTCGATCAGCTTTGCTGCATACTCTTTGATTGCCATGGAAAAACTTCTCCTTTCACGTCTGCACGGCGCAGCACCGGGCCGGGGCGCTGTTTGAAGCCGTGCATCATACCTACCGTTAAGCGACGCTTATTGTGTGTTTAATTATACTGCATATCTGTTAAATTACAATGCATGTTGTAAACAAATAATGAACAGATATGTTGTGCAAAGTGCTCGAACGATGTGGTAGAAGTGAAAATTTTCAGGCCGAATATAACAGATACTTCCCGAAAATACAATTTTCATCCCAGAAAAGGACAAAAATGGATGTTTAATCTTACTGAACAGGAAGAGCGGCTGTACAGCAGAGCGGAACGCCCGGCAGAGAAACCCGTGGAAAACCTACCCGGAGTGTGCTACAATAAATCTGTTAAGACCAAATTTAAGGGCCTGCGGCAGCGCTGTGGGCTGCGAAAGGATGAAACGCTTACGAAAAAGCCAAAATTTACGCTGCAGCTGCAATACAACTCCCCGGTCATCCTCACGTTTTTTCTGCTCTCGCTGGGGGTGCTGTTCCTGGGGCAGTGGACCGGCGGCTGGACAACGACCCATCTGTTCTGTGTCTACCGCTCTTCTTTGAAAGATCCGTTGTTCTATGTCCGGCTGTTCGGCCATGTGCTGGGCCACGGCAGCTGGGATCACTTTTTGAACAACATGCTCCTGCTGCTTGTCATCGGCCCGCCCATGGAGGAAAAATACGGCAGCATCCCGTTGCTGAGGGGCATCCTGCTCACGGCCCTCATCTCGGGCATTCTGCAGTGCGCGCTCTTCCCCCACTCGGCCCTGCTGGGGGCGTCGGGCATCGTGTTCATGCTCATCATGCTGGCGTCCCTGTCCGGTTTCTCGGGTGGCATTCCGGTCACGATGCTGCTGGTGGCGGTGCTCTACCTGGGCCAGCAGGTGTATGATGTCATCTTTGTGCGGGACAACGTCGCCAACTTTATGCACATCGTGGGCGGCGTGTGCGGTACGGTGTTCGGCTACACCTATGCCGCGTTCCCCCGGCGGAAAAAGTCCCGCCGCAAATAAGCGCAAGCAAAAAGAACGTCTGCTCCTGCCATCGGACAGGGATGTGTACCCGGTTTTCGGAACCGGAGAAATATGTTATCCTGGCAGTCAGAACAAAATCGTCAAAACAGTGGGGAGGAAGCAGTATGAAACTCGAAAAAGTGGCCGTTCTGGGCGCGGGAGCCGTGGGGGCCTATGTCCTCTGGGGGCTGTCTGAGAAACCGGGCATCCGTCTGGGCGTGGTGGCCGAGGGCGAGCGTGCCCGGCGGTTGCAAAACGGCATCGGCATCAACGGCAAGGTGTATCACCCGGAGGTCTGGACCCCGGAGGAGGCCCACGGGGCTGATCTGCTCATCGTGGCCCTGAAATACGGTGCCCTGCCCGGGGCGCTGGACAGCATCCGGCAGGTGGTGGGGGAACACACCATCGTCATGAGCCTGATGAACGGCGTGGACAGCGAGGAGATCATTGCGGCCGAGGTAGGAGCGGATCACCTGCTCTACTCGCTCATCAAGGTGGTCTCCCACAAGGAAGCGGACGGCTTCCGCTTTGACCCGGACACCACACTGGGCATCATTTACGGCGACCTGGCCGCACCCTTTGAAAGTGAGCGGGTACAGGCCGTCGCGGCCCTGTTTGAGGGCACGGGCGTTCATTTCCGCGCCACCGAGCACATCCGGGAGGAGATGTGGAGCAAATTCCGGCTCAACGTCTGCAACAACCTGCCCCAGGCCATTCTGGGAGCCGGTGTGGGCTGCTACCGCGACAGCGTCCACATGAAAGCCATCAGTGACGGCCTCCGCAAAGAGCTGATGGCCATTGCCGCCGCCAAGGGCATCGACCTTTCCCTTGTGGACAAAAACTCCGGCCGGGGCAGTGCGGTGCCGCCGGACGCCCGGTACTCTACCCTGCAGGATATTGACGCGGGCCGCCATACGGAGATCGACATGTTCTCCGGGGCACTGATGCGGATGGGCAAAGAGCTGGGCATCCCTACCCCCTACAACGAGTATACCTACCACATGATCAAGGCGCTGGAGGAGAAAAACGACGGCCTGTTTGATTACTCCGGCAAAGATCAGGAGCCCACCTGGGCAAAATAACCCAAAAGCTGCACATCCGCCGCTTTTCCCGCATACATCAGCGGGAAGAGGAGGAATGCGGTGTGGAAAAAATCATCTTTACAGCGGGCATTTTGCTGCTGCCTGCCGTGTGCACCACGGTAGGGGCGGCAGGTGCCTTTTTGTTTCGGCGCGCGCAGGAGCCCCGCACCCAGCGGATGACCTCCGGCATGGCGGCAGGCATCATGCTGGCGGCCAGTGTGTGGAGCCTGCTGCTGCCCGCCATTGAGCGGGCGGAGCGGGGCGTCTGGCCCGGTTGGTTCCCGCCCACGGCGGGGCTTGTTGTGGGGGCCGTGGGGCTGCTGCGGCTGGAA
>NZ_QTVP01000014.1:0-59400 GCF_003460645.1 Faecalibacterium sp. OF04-11AC
AAAACAGAAACTCCAGCACCCGGTTCGGATACTGGAGTTCTTGGTGGGCGCGGGTGGATTGCGCGAGCCGCGCATCTAAAAAAGCCCCTCAGGGGCTTTTTTGCCGCCGGGACGGATAGCGGCGGCCGATGCTGTTCGAATCCACCCGCCTGCGTGAGTTTGCTGTTTGTGCAAAAGAAAAACGCTCGTGTATTTCTACACAAGCGTTCTCTTGGTGGGCGCGGGTGGATTCGAACCACCGAAGCTGAAAAGCAGCAGATTTACAGTCTGTCCCCATTGGCCACTCGGGAACACGCCCATATTCTTTTCACAGTCCGTGCCGGACTGCCTGTATATCTTACCACTGCCCCGGGGATTTGTCAAGTTTTTGCCGCAAATTATTTTGCAGGAATGCGGGCAGCCTCTTTCCAAAAGAAAAACACCCGAACCCTCAACGGATTCAGGTGCCTTAAATGGAGCTGGTGACAGGAGTTGAACCTGCAACCCACTGATTACAAATGCGCACAAAATGATTTTCTTATGTTGCATCGTATTTGCTTTCAAATAGATAATTCGTCATTTTTTCATTTTTATGTTATGGATTATTCTCTTGCGTTTCGTGCCGTTGTCGCACTTCTGTCGCACTTTTGTCGCACTTGCAAGCGATACCATAAACAGGATGCAAGAGCCAACGAGGGCAGCGCATCGAGGATAAAGCCAGCATCCAACACACACACGATGGGGAGAGCCAGACACACCCCAGCAGGGAACGAGGGTATAACAAACCGTTCACCCCCTGCCCGGCGGGGAATATGGGCTTGACCCCTACCCCATGCGGTCATAGCCGAGAGTATCCCGCCCAAACAAAAAGGCGAAATTTTCCAAAGAGAATAAAAAGGCAGTCCACAAGCCCGGTATAATCACCGCTGTGGACTGTCTTTCTTTATGCGTGGTTCTTTTCTTTGATACGTTCAAAGGTGCTTTCTAGGCTGTTTGCCGCCGCTGCATCTGCTGATTGAATTGCGCTTGTGTAAATGTTCAGCGTGGTTGAAATGTTAGCGTGTCCTAACCGCCCGCTAACTGCCGATACTGGCACATGGTCGGCAATAAGCAAGGTTGCGTTGGAATGGCGCAAGCTGTGGAAGTGGGCAGAAGTCAGGTCATTTGCTTTCAAGAATTTGCTAAACCAGCTTGTAATGCTGTGTGGGTCGAATGGCGCACCGTCCGCCCTTGTAAAAATCAGGTCGTTTTTAATGGTCTTGCCGCATATATCAACCGTGCGCACCCACGCTGACCCCATGCGCAAACACTGCTCCCGCTGTATCTGGCGGTATTCTCGCAGCAGCTCGATACAGTTATCACCTACCCGGATAATCCGCCGGGAACGCTTGGTTTTGGGCGGGGCAAAGACAACACCCGCACCCGGTATTCTCTGCATTGAACGTTCAAAACGAATCGTTGCCCGCTCAAAATCCACGTCAGCCCAACGCAGCGCACACAGTTCTTCACGCCGTGCGCCTGTGAACAGCGCAAGTTGTGTCATGGTCGAATAAAGCGGGGGCGCAGTTTCGAGGGCTTTCAGAAGTTGCGCTATCTCGTTTTCATCCAACACTTGAACGTCTGGCGCTTCATGTTTTGGCGGCTGCACCCGGTCACAAGGGTTTGAATCAATCAGTTGCCACACCACAGCACGAGAGAATACAGAAGATAAGAATGCGTGATAGTGCTGCAACGTGTTTCCATTCAGCTTGCCGCCCTCTTTGGCGTGTTCTGCAAATGCTTTGGAGAAAGCAAGCCCGGCGGCACTAGATACCTTTTCAGCCGTTGCCCTGCTGACGTTTTCGCCCTTGCATACTGTGTTCATCGTCCGTTCTGAAATCCCCGCTTTGTCGGTAACTGCTTTCCGTTTTCCTTTTGGCAGTAGATCGAGCAGGGCTTTTGTGCCTGTATAGGTACTGTCTTGTCGGATATTCGATTCACCCAGATTCTTATAGAACCGCATTATATGGTCTGGTTTGATTGCAGACAGCTTGAAGCAGCCCAGAGCCTGACGCACACGAGGGGCAAGTTTTTTGTAGTCGTAAACCGTCCGTTCACGCAGTTGCGGTTCTGCATACTCGCTGAAATACTTGTCTAACAGGGCATCGAAAAGCATATCAGATTGAAGCGTACCATGCAAAACAGCTTGTTCAAATTCATCCGCTTGCCGTTGTAGTTCTTTATCCAGCTTGCGCCCGGTCATTCCCGGCGGGGGTGTAAGGGTCTTTGTCTTGCAGATGGGTTTGCGGTCTTTATCTCGCCCACAATATACCCTTGCAAGATAAGCTGTTTTACCGTCCTTTTTTGTTCTTTTTATTAGCTGTGCCATTTTTTCCACCTATATCTTTATAAGCCGCTTGCGCATCACTATTCAGTTTTTCCGTGTACATCGTAACAGCTTTTTGCGCCTTATACTGTTCTAGTTCCATACTTACGGAAAAGGTTGTATCTACTATAAATTCTTTTCCTGTTCCGTACTCCGTGCCGATCGTCATACCATCTTCTCGTTCGCCTGTCAATTCGTATCGCTTTCTTTTGAGTGCATCATACTTTGCTAATGTTTCATAGTTGTTAATATGTCGAATGATTCCCAGAAGCGAACCATCCACAATCATTTTTGAAAGCAATTCGATTTCTTCATCTGTCCACGCTCTAGGCGGCAGAGTTTTTTCTTTTATCGCTCTTTCTGCTTCCTCTGGTGACATGGGCTTAAACGGTGGATTGTAGTTTAGCCTTTCTACCGCCTTATCAGAAAGCCGTGTTAATTCCGCCGCCGCTCTAACATCTGGTTTGCTAGTTCGTATATCTTTCTGTGAAAGCCCAAGAAGCCAATCGGCAGACACACCAAACAATACCGCTGCACGATAAAGCACTTCAATAGATGCTGCTTGCGTTTTCGCTAAATATCCAGTCAATGACGAACCAGAACACTCCAACATTTCTGCACATTCGTTGTGTGTTTTCTTTTCATCATGTTTCAAATCATCGATTAAATCACCCATGTTTCCAGCAAAAGATATAACAGCAGGGGTATTGATTTCTGGTTTCTTCATTTTTGGTTTTCTCATTTACACCCTTCCTTTATTCGATATATCGAATTAATAGCAGTATTTATTCGATATTGTTTTTTATATCCATCCAGACGAAAAATCAGCCAATCATGTGGTACAATCGGTATGTCGAACGGCTACAATGTTGTTTCGATATATCGATTATACATTCTTTGTGATTCTCTGTCAATATGAACAGAGGGAAAGGAAAACACATGGTAACGAACACTCGCCCCAATCGTGATATTCGGAGAGCTGCCGCATTCTCTGGCGTTTGCCTTTGGCAGATTGCGGATTCTTTGGGAATCACCGATGCGAATTTCAGTCGAAAGCTCCGCAGGGAGTTGCCCGCCGACGAAAAAGAAAAAATCATGCAGATTATCAAAAATATCAGCGGAGAGGATGGCAAAGAATGAGCAACGCCATTACACTGCCCACCATGCTGCCAGTTAAGGAAGCAGCCGCCCGCTTTGGTCTGTCCCCCTACTTCCTGCGCAATCTTTGCCACACCGGGCAAGTCCGATACATTGCAGTTAGTCGAAACCGCTGGTTAGTCAACGCCGAATCCGTTGCCGAATTTTGCAAAGGCATCCCGGCGGAATCCCGGCCCGACACTGTGCAAGGCATCCGAAAAATCACACTTTAATCGAGAGGAGTAAATCATGGTTCATCTTTATGGCAAATTCTACCTCACCGCCGACGGCAACAGCTACACCGTTGGTATTCCGTCCGCAGTCAGTGACCGCCGCAGAGCAAGCGGGAGAACCGCCCCTCTTATGCGTGAAGCACGTTACTATACCACGCTGGAAAACGCCGTGCAGGGCGCAGCGAATAGCGCACTCCGGGATTGCATCGCATCCGATGAAGTTCAGAGCTTGCACGATGCTGTCGAAGCACTCCGCACCATTAGCAAAGAAATCCGTGTCGCTGTATCGGTGCTGGACACCAACACCGCCGGGAAGTGATGGTGATATTTTGGGCAACAGTTTCAAATTTTTTGTGTCGTACTTAAACGCTGCCGAGAAGTTGAAGCCAAAAGAACGAGGTGAATTTCTTTACGCAGTTGCAAAGTACGGCATCACTGGCGAGGAAATACCGTTAAGAAAATCATTACAACCGTTATGGGATGCAGTCAAGCCCAATCTTGAAGCAAGCAGAAAATATCAGACCTACGGCGAAAAAGGTGGTAGACCTAAAAAGCCCCTTTTGAAAAATCCGAAAGCCCCCTTTCTGAAATTCAAAAACCGAACAAGAAAGAGAACATGAATAAGAACATGGAAGTGGATAAGAACACGAACATGGATTATTCAGCTGCTGGCGCAGCGAGTGAGGGCGCAACCCAACAAGACAGGCAAGATATTTTTGCGGAGTTTGCTGGTACAGATTCAGCCCTTTCGCAAGCCTTACAGGATTACGACACCATGCGTCAGGAGAAGCACAAGGCTTTAACCGACACCATGCGGCGCAGCCTGTGCGAACAGCTTAACGGCGAGTTCCAGCCCTGTGAATGGGTCGCAATCATCAAACAGGCAACATTGCACGGTTGGATGAAATTCTATGCGCTGGACGAACCGAAGCCCCAGCAAAGCCAGCAAAGGCCGCTGACCGCAGAAGAAGAATACACACGCTTATTTGATGAAACATTCGGGAGCATAACGCAATGACGAAAGAAAAGCTGATTCAGTGCCTTTCTACGATTGATTCACATTTTGGAAAGAAGCAGGATGCAGAAGTCCGCCGGGCTGAAATGCTTGTGTATTCCTCTGTGCTTGGCAGTGTCCCGGACGAGATCGCATTGAAAGCCTTGCCCGCTGCCTTTGCGGTCTGCCGCTTTCAAAGTCAATTCATTGTGGATTGGAGCAACGCTATCAAAGAGTTGCAAGCTGCCGCCCTGCCCTCTGCTTCTGAATCGTGGGCGCAAACCCGGCGGATTGCTAAAAGGATGCAAGACAACCTCTATCATGCCCGGTATGGCGGCATCATGACCCACGAGGGCAGAATCACACCGTATCAGTTGAGAGAGGAAAACCGTAGGATGTTCAGGGAGTTGCCCCCAGCTGTTCAGGCATGGGCGGGTTCACCTGATGATTTGGCAGATCTCTTTAATCGGTCACAGTCGGATTTACTACAATTCGTCAAGCCGGGCTTTGACCGTGCTATAAAGGAAGCAAGCATAAATCAGGCATTCAGAAAAGAACAGGGGCGTTGCCAAGTGACGTTGCGAGAACTGCGCTTGCAGCACATCAAGCGGTTTAATCACCCACCCGGCGGCAGTCCCTGCCCCACCTGCAACGGCAGCGGTCACTATCTTGTTGAATGGTCAAGCCCTAATCTGTACTTTGGTCTGCTAACCATGTGTCCCACTTGCAGACGGTATGAAGTCACAAATAATCTGTGGTGGTGGGAGTGGATTTTACCAGAGATACAGGAAGAATACAGCAGGGCTTTGAACGCATCGACAGGAGAGCGAAGAAATGAATAGCCGTAAACAAAAAGAAGCTGCCCCATGTGTTACCAGCACACAGGACAGCCGAGAGCGGGAAAATATGGCTACTATCGTTCCCGCCCTCTATTATATCACATCATCGTTTAGAATGGAGGGATTTCTTTGAAAATCTATGACATTGTGCCGCAAGGCGAAGAAAACGCAATCCCTGCCGCAGAGGTCTGCCGTATTTTGGGAGTAACGCCAAGAGAGCGTCGAGCCATTGCCGCAAGGGAATTAAACGAAGGGCTGTTAGTCCTTTACACCACCGAACGTCCCGGCGGATACTTCAGACCCAGTCCGGGAGAGAAGGGCAGACAGGAGATTCAACGATTCAGAGCAAGAGAACTTGCCCGGTTGCGCTCTTTTGGCAAAAAAGTCAAGGTTGCTGACGATATTTTGAAGCAGTGCGCCGGACAGACCCAGCTTGACCCGCCGTGCGCCCTTAAAGAAGTTTGACCCACCCTATACACACATATTAAAAGGAGTTTTTACATTATGGTCATTAACCACGTTGACAACCGTTCCTTGTACTATCACACCATCAACCGAGAGAGCAACAAGCTGTTGATTGATAAGATGCACGAGTGCTTTCATCTGTTGCAGCAGATTCAGGATAAAGACATCAGCGGCAAACTGTATCTTACCATTTCTGACGCTGTGGACATTGCCGAAGACCACGCTTTTGACGTTGGCGCAGCTTTGCAGGCAGCAATCAGCGAGGACGAACTGACCGCACACGATGAATAAACCAGATTGATTTATTTTGACGAAATCACGCCATTTTTATGAATCGTGTTTTAGTTGGTTTTATTAGTCATAGCTAACCAGCTAAAAACAAAGAATCCCTGCACCCGGCTTGAACGTCAGATGCAGGGAATATTTTTGCAACAAAATTATATACTTTTTGAAACAGAGATTCTAGGAATCATGCGGTTATTTACTTGCCTTAAACAAGGCTTGAAAGAACCAAAATCCAAAAAGCAGACAACCGATAATAGTAGCCATAACACAAGCCCCCTTATTCCTCGATAGGTGATTCTTCATCTGCTGGATGCTCTTTCAAGAAATCGTCAGCCGCCTGTTTCAGCACAGCGTTTGGAGTAGTCCCGGCGGCTACACAAGCAGCCCGGAATCTGGCAGCATAGTCTTTCTTTACTCTGCATCCGAGAATAGTCATGTTTTCTTTATCCCATTTGGCATTAGCCTTTTCCGTGCTTCTGTTACCATATAAAGCCCCCTTGTCGTGTAGATCGGTGATTCTTCTTGTTTAACAGTATACCATAAAAGCACACAATTTAACAGTACAAAACAGCACAATTTACACTGTTTAATATTGTGCATCCTGCTAATAGACATATACTATTAAATAGTGTATACTATAATCACAGCGAGGGAGCGACACCGGATAAGGGATGAAGATACGGAACCGGGAGCGCAAGAGCATAACGCCAGCTAAGCCAGTAATCCCACTCCGAAAGCTGTATAAAAGAAAATGCCCGGTGTTCCATCGCCAAACAGACACACCGAGCAAACCCAAAGGGGCAAGGCAATTATAACAGCCCTGCCCCACATTGTAAAGTGAGGTAGTAAAAATGACGTACAATCTGCATGAAATCATGTGCAAGGCGTGGAAGCTGTTCCGCAAGGGCATCGGCACATTTGCCGAATGTCTGCACCGGGCATGGAACAGCGCAAAGGCTGAACCCATCAACGCCCAGCGCATTGCAGAAGCCCAGCAGACCGCCGGGATTGAAGAAGAATGCCGGACGTGGGCAGACTGGAAGAAGCAGGGGCGTGAAGTCCTGCACGGTGCAAAGGCCGCTTTCCAAGTCCTCTTGATTTACGCAAGCAAGGGCGACAATGCAAGCTATAAAGCATCGTTCTTCCCTGAATCCCTTACCCAGCCGATGAACGCATAATCACGAGATATAGAAAGGACGTACAAAATGAACGAGCAGAACAGCACCAAGCGCACCGCAGAAGTTAGCCAGATCGCAAGCCTGATTCGAGCCAAAGCCCAGAAGCACCCCGAAGTGATTGATATTGTGGTCGCTCTGGTTGACAGGGTATCACGGAGCAGCCAGCCAGAGATTGAAGCGTTGGGCAAGCAGCTTGAACAACACGAGGGCGATTATCCTGCTATTATGAAGCTGTTGGGCATCCAGCCCAGCCCCCAGCACTAAACAGCACACAGCACAGCGCAGAGCCTTGTTTTAGCGGGTTCTGCGCTTTTTCTTTGCCCAGTAATGAAAGTATATTGCCAGACCCCGAAAGCCTGTTTCCCACGCATTTGCACAGGCATCCCACGCACCCAGAAGCGAAGCCGATGCAATGCCGCCACATCTGGCGGTATCTTTGAGGGCGTATCCCCAAAAGTGGGGACACCTTCACAGGTGGGTGCATCCAAAAGCGGATTGACGCAGCCAGGAAGCCGCCGGGCATCACAATTCTGTGATAGTGCTATCAGGCAGACCGGGCAGGGGGTCGTAATTGAAATGCACTCAATTTTGAGGGCATCGAAACCCGCTCAATTTTGAACCGATTACACAGATTGGTGCAGTCAGGCAGATTGACCTCATCGCCGCTTGTGTCGATGCTGACACTTTTTTGTGTCGGGGTTGTCAATCTAACAGACACCCTTGTGTATAGGGTCGGTATTAGATACCGCTCCCCCATAAGTGGGGGAATATGTAGGTGGGTCGTGAAACGCTACACACCCAGCCCATAGCAGGGGCAAGGATAGCTCATTATACAGCCGTATGATATAGGGCAAGGCATACAGAACAGGGGCGCACACTGTCGCACTAGATGCTGTTTTGTGGGATTTGTCGCACTTTTGTCGCACTTTCTAGCCATTTCACAACGCATATAAAAGCAAAAATCCCACGATACACGCCGCCATTTCAACGGTATATCGTAGGATTTTTCTTGGAGCTGGTGACAGGAGTTGAACCTGCAACCCACTGATTACAAATCAGTTGCGCTGCCATTGCGCCACACCAGCAGACATTACATGGGATATTATATCACCAGAATGCCGGTTTGGCAAGTTCAACTTTTGCGGCTGCTTCATTTTGCTTTTTTCTTATGCGTTGGCCGCTTTCAGCGCCTGCTGGATGGCGGCAAAGTCCTCCAGGGTCAGCGCCTCGGGGCGGATACGGGCGTCGAAGCCTGCGGCCTCAATGGCGTGGATGACATTCTCTTTGGGCAGCGAGAGGCCGCTGGCGATGGCGTTGGCAGCGGTCTTGCGGCGCTGGCCAAAGGCCGCGCGGATGAGGGCAAAGTAGCCCTCCTCGTCCTCTACCTGCACGGCGGGGGTGGGGCGGATGTCCATGCGGACCACCGCGCTGGTCACCTTGGGAGCTGGGTAGAAGCTGCCCGGAGCGGCGGTGAACATCATCTTCGAGGTGGCGTAGTAACTCACCGCGCAGCTGATGGCGCTGGAAGCCCGGGTGCCGGGGGTCGCGGCCAGACGGTCGGCTGCCTCTTTCTGGACCATGACGGTCAAGCTCTCGATGGGCAGGCGGTCGCCCAGCAGCTTCATGACGATGGGGCTGGTGATGTAATAGGGCAGGTTGGCGCAGAGGGCCACTGGCATCCCGGGGAATTCCTCGGCAATGAGGGCCCGGAGGTCCACTTTCAGCACGTCCTGCATGACCAGTTTAAAATTGTCCACCCCGGCCATCGTCTCAGCCAACAGGGGCGGCAGGCGCTCGTCCACCTCAATGGACACTACCTTGGCAGCCCGCTTGGCCAGCTCCCGGGTCAACACACCGATGCCGGGGCCGATCTCAATGACACCATAGCGCTTGTCCACGCCGCTGACGTCCACGATCTTCTGGGGGATGCCCGGGTTGATGATAAAGTTCTGCCCGAATCCCTTGGAAAGGGCAAAATCGTATTTTTCGCACAAAGCGCGGACGTAAGACAGGTCAGTCAGCTCCGGCATAGGTTCCATCCTTTCGTGTTATCACATTTCTGGCAAAAAGGCCTCCGGCACTGCGCCGGGGGCCTTTTGTTGATTCACTTGCTGTTTCAGCCGTTGGAGGATGCGGCGCTTTCAGCCGCCTCACTGGATGCTTCAAAAGATGCAGCCTCGCTCTCGCTGACGGCTTCGCTCTCCGCGGCAGACTCGCTTTCCGCGCTCACTTCACTGTCGGCACCGGCATCCTCTGCAGCCGCGCTGGAAGCGGCCTCGTTGACACCGCCCACAGTGGTAGTGCCGCTGAGCTGTTGAGCCGTGCTGACGGCACGCTGGATCTGCGGGTCGGTATCGAGGGTAAAGTCGTAGTAGCTGGTCTGCTCATCGGCAGTCAGGCTGCGCTCCACATCCACGGTCAGGCCCGTGCCGTCAAAACAGGAGCCGTCGCCGCAGAGCAGCTTTGCCACCGTGACCACCACAGCGCTGCCATCGGACAGACGCTGGGGGCTGGACTGGATGGTGCCCTTGCCCATGGTGGTGGTGCCCACCAGCCGGGCCCCGCTTAGGGTACGCAGGCTGGATGCAAACAGCTCCGCCGCGCTGGCCGTGTTGCCGTTGACCAGGCAGACCAGCGGCAGGTCGATGGCGCTTTCGCCGGTGCTGCTGCCCAGCAGGGTGCGGTTGCCGTACTTATCCTCGGCATAGGCCAGCGTCCCCTCCGGGGTGATGAGGTCGATGCAGCTGATGGCATCTTCGAGGATGCCGCCGCCGTTATCCCGCAGGTCAAACACCAGGCTGGTGGCCCCGCTGGCGGTCAGGCTGCGCAGGGCGTAATCCAGCTCACTGGGAGTGGTGCCATCGAACTGCCAGATTTTGATGTACCCCACCGAATCCTGCAGCAGAGCAGAATCCACGGTGGTAGCGGTATAGCCGGAATGGGTCAGGTCCGCGTTGTGCTCCGAGGCCTCACTGTCCAGCCAGGTGACATTGACACTGGTGCCGGACTCGCCCCGCAGGCGGGTCTGGACGGTTTCCACACCCGACATGCTCTTGACATCATTGCCGTCCACAGCGGTGATGTAATCGCCCACTTTGATCCCTGCTTCCTGGGCGGGAGAATCCGTATACACCTTGGTGACCTTGGCATAGCCGGACTGGTCGATGGCCAGCTCCACACCAATGCCCAGCAGGGTGCCGTTCTGGACGTTGATCAGGTCGGTATAGGCGGAGGCAGTGTAGTACCGGGCGTACTTATCGCCGGTGCCCAGCAGGTAGCCGGCGCTCAGGCGGTCGTAGAGCACCGTCTCGTCGATATCATAGTAATCGTTGCCGCGCACATAGCGGTCTACTTCGGCCAGCTTGTTGTACATGCTCTCTTTTTCTTTGACGCTGGACACGGTGCTGTCAAACAGCCGCATGGCCAGCAGCATGGTAATGGAGAACGTAACGGTCATGGCCAGGATGACGATGGTGACCGCCATCCCCAAAGAGATCTTCCGATTCATTTCCGTTCCTCCACGCTCAGACCAGCAGCATCAGCACCACGCTCCCGAGGACCGAGAGCAGGAACACCCCTGCAAGCAGCAAACAGCCAACGCGCAGAAAGCGCTTGCGTTTTTCTTCGTTCATAATAGCCAAATGGCCTCCTTTATCTCATGGGGATATAACCGCGGGGGTTGACCGCGTTCGCCTTGGAACCGCCGCGCCACACTTCCAGGTGGAGGTGGTTGCCCGTGGAATTGCCAGTGCTGCCCACATAACCGATGACCTCACCCTGCTTGACATACTTGCCTGCCGAGGTGGCCACCGAGCGCATATGGCCGTACAGCGTACTGTAAGCCACACCGTCCGACATTTTGCCGTGATAGATGATGACATAGTTGCCATAGCCGCCGCTGGACCAGCCAGCCACCTGCACATAGCCGCTGGCGGCCGCATAGATGGGCGTCCCCGCGGGGGCGGCAAAGTCGGTGCCAGCGTGGAGCTTGTTGACGCCGGAAACCGGGTTCTTGCGCCAGCCGTACTCACTGGAGATGCGGGTATAGCTCTTGAGCGGGCAGATGAAGCCGGTAAAGCTCAACTGGGGCTGCGCCGCCGCAGCCGCGGCGATCAGCTTCTGGATCTCTTTCTTGACGGCCTCGTAGTTCATCTCATCGGACTCGATGGCCGCCTTGGCATCCTGCTGGGCTTTCTGGGCCTCAGCCGCACTCAGCTGGGCTTCCCGGACGCTGGAATTCAGCTCGTTCTGCTTGGACTGCATCTGGCTGTTCTGGGCGTCCAGCTCGGCCTTTTTGCTCTGGAGCTGGGTGCGTTCCTCTTCCAGCGCAGCCTTATCGTTCTGGAGCGCCTCTTTGGCGTTCTTCATGTTGTTGAGGATCTCGGTGTCTTTGATGGAGATATCCTGCATCACTTCATTGAACGTCAGCAGCTCGTACAGGTCGTTCACCGAGGCCAGCATGGCCACGCTGCCGCCGTCCCGCAGCTCCTGCATGGCGGCCATGTGCTGCTTGAAGCCGTCCCACTGGTCCGCGATCTCCGCTTCCTTGGCGGTGATTTCCGCTTGCTTGGCGGTGATCTCCTGCTCCTTGACGCCGATGCTGTTCTGCACATCGGCGATCTGGCTCTTGAGCACGCCGATCTGCCCCTGGATGACCGTGACCTTTTCTTTCAGGTCGGACTCCAGCTGCTTGGCGGCGGCCTCTTTCTTCTTGGCATTCGAGAGTTCTTTCTTGTGCTGCTCAATGGACTGCGAGAGCTTGTTGAGCTTGTTCTGCAGTGAGGACATGCTGGTGGCTGCAGAGGCTGGATAGACCGTGACGCTCAGGGTCAGGCAGGCCGCCGCCACAAAGAGGCAGGCTGCCCGGATGAACGTGCCGCGGCCGCCGCGGGGCTTTTCGTGGGCCGGGCGGTGGTACAGGACAAACCCTGCGGAATGTTTTGGGTGTTTCACTGAGGGTGCTCCTTTCGCTTACACATTGAGATGTTTGCGGATGGAGAACATACTGCCGAAGCCGCCGACGATGGCACCGCCGGCCAGGCTGTAGAACAGGATGTTGCGCCAGACATATTCCAGCGGCACCAGAGCCGTGCCCATCAGCAGCTGCCACAGGCCGCCCAGCGTGCTGGACGCCTGCACGATATACGCGTACCCGCCGATGGTAACGCCCGCTGTGAGCAGACCGGAGAGCAGGCCCATGGTCAGACCCTCAATGACGAACGGCAGGGTGACAAGGGCGTTGGTGGCGCCCACATATTTCATGATCTCAATTTCCCGGCGGCGGGCAAAGACGCTGAGGCGGATGGTGCTGCCCACCGTGATGATGCTGACGATCATCAGCACCAGCACGATGCCGCGGCCCATCTGCGTGACGGCCTGCTGCACCTGCACAAACGTGTTGGTCATCTCAATGGGAGCCGCCACGCTGTACACGCCGGGGATCTGCTGGAACGTCTGGCTCATGGCGCTCATCTGGCTCAGGTCGCCCAGCGAGACGCGGTAGTTGGCCTTGAACGGATTGTCCGTCTCAAACTCATCCAGCAGGACGGCGTAATCCGCCATATACCCCCGGTACTGGTTGAGGACGTCCTCTTTGGACATATACTGCATCCGGCTCACACCCGGGGTGGCGGCGATCTTCTCCCCTACCGACTGGACGGTGGCGTCGTCCGCATTGGGGTCCACATAGACCACCATCTCGTTCTGCTGGCCCAGGTAATTGACCATGCTGTCCACGTTGACTTCGACCAGGGTGGCAAAAATGTTCAACGTCATGCAGACGCTGAGGGAGGCGATGCAGGCAATGGTCATGGCCCAGTGCTTGCCCAGGTTGCGCACGCCGCGCTTGGTAAGGAACGCGAAAGTCGAGGGCTTCATACCAGCACCTCCTTTTTATCCGCGGGAACATCCGAGATGATGCGGCCCTCTTTCAGGGTGACGACACGCTGATGGAAGCGGTGCACGAGCTCGTGCTCATGGGTAACAACGAGGACGGTAATGCCCATTTCGCTTACCCGCTCCAGCAGCTCCATCATCTCAAGGCTCAGCTCGGGGTCGATGTTGCCAGTGGGCTCGTCTGCAATGACCAGCTTGGGGGCGTGGGCCAGGGCGCGGGCCACGGCCACACGCTGCTGCTCACCGCCGGAGAGGAACTCCGGGTAGACATTGGCCTTATCCTCCAGATGCACCAGCTCCAGCATGTAGCCCACCCGCTCTTTGATCTGTTTGCGGCCGATGTTGGTCACATGCATGGCAAAGGCAATGTTCTCATACACCGTCATGCTGGGGATGAGGCGGAAATCCTGGAAGATAATGCCCATCTGGCGGCGCAGGTAGGGGATCTGGCGGCGGCGCATCCGGGCCACGTCCCGGCCGTCCACAAGCACCTTGCCCTCGCTGGGCACTTCCTCGCGGAGAATGAGCTTGAGCAGGGTGGATTTGCCCGCGCCGGAGTGGCCCAGCAGGAACACGAACTCGCCGTCGTCCACATGGAAGTTAATATCCTCCAGCGCCAGCTTGCCGCCCTTTTTATATTCTTTGGAAACGTGTTCAAAATCTATCATGAGATGGATACTCCTGACTTTTGAATTTGCGGGTCAAGAATTTTTCCCGAAAAAGAACCGGCCAGCATCGGGTTTCGAGCGGCCGGTTCTGCGCCGGCGGCCCTTGCAGCCGCCTTGGCGAAACATCAATATTTGGCCGGGTTGTTGGACAGGTACTTCTTGACCATCAACGCCACCTTGAAGACGATAGCGTCATCGAACTCACGCAGGTCCAGGCCGGTCAGCTTTTTGATCTTTTCCAGACGATACACCAGCGTATTGCGGTGGACAAACAGGCCGCGGCTGGTTTCAGAAACGTTCAGGTTGTTTTCAAAGAAACGCTGGATGGTGAACAGCGTCTCCTGATCCAGGCTCTCGATGCTGCCCTGCTTGAACACCTCGCGCAGGAACATCTCACACACGGTGGTGGGCAGCTGGTAGATCAGGCGGGCGATGCCGAGGTTATCGTAGCGGATGATCTGCTTCTCGGCATCAAACACCTTGCTCACTTCCATGGCGATCTGGGCTTCCTTGAAGCTGGTAGCCAGATCCTTGACGTTGGCAATGGGGGTGCCAATGCCGACGACAGCCTTGATGTAATGCTCGCCGGAGAGGGTGTCCACAATGCTGGCGGCCAGCTTCTCCATATCGGAGCGGTCGATGCCCTTGCGGATCTCCTTGACGAGGACGGTGTCCGTCTCGCTGATATTGAAAACGAAGTCCTTCTGCTTATCAGGGAACAGGCTGCTGACCACATCGTAAGCGGAGATATCGCCGCCGGAGGTCACGCGCACGATGAACACCACACGGGAAACATCGGTGGCAAAGTGCAGCTCGCGGGCCTTGGCGTAGATATCGCCGGGCAGGATGTTGTCCAGCACGACGTTCTTGATAAAGTTGGACTTATCGAACTTTTCGTCATGATACTGTTTGATGCTCTGCAGGCTGATGGAGAGCACCGCGGCAAACTGGCCAGCCGTCTCGTCAGCGCCTTCCACAAACACGGCATAGTCGTTATGCTTTGCGCTGGAGAACTGCTGGTAGGTGTAACCGTCCCGCACAAAGCGGTCGCCCGCGGTCAGGCGTTCAGCCATAAAGCCCTCACGCACCTCGCCGATCAGGTTCAGCTCGGAGCAGGAGATCACCGCGCCGGTCTCATCCACCACGCCGACCACACGGTCGATCGCGTCTTTCATCTGGTAGATCACGCTCTGAAATACTCTATTGGCCATAAATGGATACCCCTTTTCCTCTTTTGTGCAAGCCGCTGTGGCATGGATTGTGATTTTTAACAATTTCGCCGCTTTACAATCTATATTTTACACAAAAGAATTTACTTTTGCAACATATTTCACCAAAAAAGTTTCTATTTTCTTGGTCAAATTATCTGCCGGAGTCGTTTTTCGGCCAAAAAGTGCCTTTTTGCGTGGTTCTTGGCCCTATTTTAACGGCTAAATGTGATGCTTTTTTGAAATTCGCGTGAAAAGCCGACCTCATTTCGTGGTAATTTCTGCCACTTCAGCCGCCGTCAGCTCCCGCCACTGGCCCGGAGCCAGCGTTTTGTCCAGCTCCAGCCCGCCGATGGCATCCCGGTGCAGCCCGTTGACGCCTGCGCCGTACACGCCGAACATCCGCTTGATCTGGTGGTACACCCCCTGCTTGAGCACTACCCGCACCACAAGGCCGTCCTCCGAGAGGGCGCTCACCTCTGCCGGGGAGAGGGCCGTGCCGTCCGCCAGGGTAACGCCCTCGGCAAAGCCCTGCCGCATCTCTTCGGTCAGCGGGGTGTCCAGCGTGACGGTGTAGGTCTTGGAGACATGGCGCTTGGGGGCCAGGATGTCGTGGGCAAAGCCGCCGTCATCCGTCAGCAGCACAAAGCCGGTGCTGGTCTTGTCCAGCCGCCCGGCCGGGAACAGCTCCCGCCGGGGGTAGGCATCCCCTACCAGATCCACCACGGTGGTATCCCGCTTATCGGCGGAGGCGCTCACCACCCCCTCGGGCTTATTGAGCATGAGGTAGACGAATTGCTGGTACGCCAGCGGCTGGCCGTCCACGGCCACGGTATTGCTGTCTTTGAGCTGGGTGTCGCCTTTTTTGCAGACGGCTCCATTGACCGTCACCCGCCCCTTTTGCAGCAGGGTTTTGCCTCGCTCCGGGTGCACTGGGCCGTTTCGGCCAGATATTTATCGAGACGCATGGTTTTGCTCCTAAAATCATTTTTGTCCCATTTTATCATGTATCGTGTTTTTCCGCAACAGAAAAGAGGCCACTGCTTTACGGCAATGGCCTCTCCATTCTGATTCTCAGACGCTCAAACTCGCGTGCTGCTCCACAGCATCGGGGTTGGCGTCAAAAATGGGCTTGAGGATGTGGGCGATGAACTCGTCCACCTGCTGGGGTGCACGGCCCACAAAATTCTCCGGCACCAGACCGGCCACGATCTCCTCTTTGGTCAGGCCAAAGGCGGGGTCCGCCGCAACACGGTCCACCATATCGTTGGGCAGGCCCTCTTCCTTGACCTGCTTGCCGGCGGCAATGGCGTGCTGGCGCAGGCGCTCGTGCAGCTCCTGACGGTTGCCTCCCTTTTCCACGGCCTGCATCATGATGTTCTCGCTGGCCATGAACGGCAGCTCTGCCATCAAACGGCTGCGGATGACCTTGGGGTAGACCACGATGCCGTCGGTGACGTTGAGCATGATGTTCAGGATCGCGTCGGCAGCCAGGAAGCCCTCGGCCATGGCGATGCGCTTGTTGGCGCTGTCGTCCAGGGTGCGCTCAAACCACTGGGTGCCCGTGGTGATGCTGGGGTTGAGCACGTCCACCATCAGGTAGCGGGCCAGGGCGCAGATGCGCTCGCACCGCATGGGGTTGCGCTTGTAGGGCATGGCGGAAGAACCGATCTGATTCTTCTCAAAGGGCTCCTCCATCTCCTTGAAGTTGGCCAGCAGACGCAGGTCGGTGGCAAACTTCATGCAGCTCTGGGCAATACCGGCCAGCGCGTTGAGGATGAATGCATCCACCTTGCGGCTGTAGGTCTGGCCCGAGACAGGGATGACGGCCTCGCGGTCAAAGCCCATCTCCTCGGCGATGGAGGCATCCACGGCGCGGATCTTGTCGGCGTCGCCCTTGAACAGCTCCATAAAGGAAGCCTGGGTGCCGGTGGTGCCCTTGACGCCGCGCAGCTGCAGGGTAGCCAGCCGGTGGTCGATCTCGTTGAGGTCCATCACCAGTTCGTTGGCCCACAGGGTGGCGCGCTTGCCCACGGTGGTGGGCTGGGCGGGCTGGCAGTGGGTGTAGGCCATGCAGGGCATGTCCTTGTACTCCTTGGCAAAGTGGGCCAGCTTGGCCAGCACGCCAATGAGCTTTTTGCGGATGAGCTCCAGGCCCTGCCGCATCACGATGATGTCGGTGTTGTCGCCCACATAGCAGCTGGTAGCACCCAGATGGATGATGCCGGCGGCCTTGGGGCACTGCTGGCCGTAGGCATAGACGTGGCTCATCACGTCGTGGCGGACCAGCTTCTCCCGGGCAATGGCGACGTCATAGTTGATATCGTCCACATGGGCTTCCAGCTCGGCCACCATCTCGGGGGTGATATTGGTCAGGCCCTGCTTCATCTCGGCCCGGGCCAGCGCCACCCACAGGCGGCGCCAGGTGCGGAACTTGTTGTCATCCGAGAAGATGTACTGCATCTCATCGGAGGAGTAGCGGGTGGAAAAAGGGCTGATATAACGGTCATGCTGAGACATTGGTTTTCCTCCTGACAGAACCTCTCCGTCATCGCTTGCGCGATGCCACCTCCCCTGCAAAGGGGAGGCTTTGGCATTTCGGAAAGTTTTTCTTTTTCGCCTGCGGCTCTTCTACGTTTCACGCAGGAGTCCCCCTCTTTGCCAAGGGCTCCCCTTTCTTAGGGGAGCTGTCGCCGTCAGGCGACTGAGAGGTTCTTCTATTCTACCATCAAATCTTGAAATAGTCTACGCCGCCCTCGAAGATGGGCTGGTACTTATCGCCCGTGACGTTCTTATACAGGTACTGGCCGCTGCGCTCGGAGTGGCCCATCTTGCCGAAGACACGGCCGTCCGGGCTGGTGATGCCCTCGATGGCCAGCACCGAGCCGTTGGGGTTGTAGCGCTGGTCCATGGTGGGCTGGCCCTCCAGGTCCACATACTGGGTGGCCACCTGGCCGTTTGCGATCAGATTGTCCAGCACCTGCTGGGGTGCCACAAAGCGGCCCTCGCCATGGCTGATGGCCACGGTATACTCGTCGCCCACGGCGCACTTGCTCAGCCAGGGGCTGCCCGTGGAAGCAATCCGGGTGCGCACCAGCATACTCTGGTGGCGGCCAATGGTGTTGAACGTCAGGGTCGGGTCATACTGGCTGATCTCGCGGATATCGCCGTAGGGCACCAGACCCAGCTTGATGAGGGCCTGGAAGCCGTTGCAGATGCCCAGCATCAGCCGTCCCGCTTCTGGAGCAGGCTGCGCACGGCCTCGGTGACGGCGGGGCTGCGGAAGAACGATGCAATGAACTTGGCGCTGCCGTCCGGCTCGTCGCCGCCGGAGAAGCCGCCGGGCAGCATGACGATCTGGCTGTTGTCAATGGCCTTGACCAGAGCCTCGCAGCTGGCGGTGACGTCCGCCGGGGTCAGGTTGCGGATGACGAGGATCTCCGGGTCCGCACCGGCCCGGGCAAAGGCCTTGGCGGTGTCGTACTCGCAGTTGGTGCCCGGGAAGACCGGGATGATGACTTTCGGTTTTGCCACGCCGATCTTGGGGGCGGCGGGAGCAGCCAGCTGGCCGTCGATCTTCTCCACGGTGGAGCCTGCCTTGCGGTAGGGGTACACGGGCTCCAGCTTGGACTCCCAGATCTCCTGCAGCTGGGCCATATCCAGCTTCTCGCCGCAGCACTCGAACATGTAATCTTTGGTGGTCTCGCCCAGCAGCTCACCGGCCGGAGAGTCGGAGACCATTTCCAGCACGATGGAGCCGTACATGGGCTCAAACATCTCGCCCGTGCTCTTGTCGGCCATCATCTTGAAGCCGATGTGGTTGCCCAGGCCCATCTTGAACAGAGCCTCGGCCAGGCCGCCAAAGCCCACGGAGCAGGCAGCGGCCACCATGCCTTCTTCCATCATCTGCTCCACCATCTTGTAGTTGGCTTTCAGGGAAGAGAAGTTGGGGCAGCCCGTCTCGGGGTCGAGGATGGGGCGCACCAGCACGACGGTGCTCTCCGGTTTCTTGAACTCGGTGGAGACCACACGGCCTGCCTTGCCGATGGCGGTAGCAAACGATACCAGCGTGGGAGGCACATCCAGTTCCTCAAAGGAGCCGGACATGCTATCTTTACCGCCGATGGAGCCAATGCCCAGGCCCATCTGGGCATCCAGCGCGCCCAGCAGGGCAGCCAGCGGCTTGCCCCAGCGCTCAGGCTTATTGCCCAAGCGCTCGAAGTATTCCTGGAACGTCAGATAGGCGTCCTCGAAGCGGAAGCCGGAGGCCACCAGCTTGGTAACGCTCTCCACCACGGCCATACGGGCACCAACATACTGGTTGGCGCTCGTCAGGTAGGGGTTGTAGCCCCAGGCCATGCCGGAGCAGGTAGTCGTCTCGCCGTCCACCGGCAGCTTTGCCACCATGGCGTTCTGCGGGGTGAGCTGATAGGCACCGCCAAAGGGCATCAGGACGGTAGCGGCTCCAATGGTGGAGTCGAACCGCTCAGACAGGCCCTTTTTGCTGCACACGTTCAAATCGCCCACCATGTGCTTCATCTTCTGGCCAAAGGTGATGCCAGACCACTGGGGCTGCCAGACGGTGCCCTTTTCGATATGGACATTCTGGTGCTTCTCGGCACCATTGGAGTTGAGGAACTCGCGGCTGATGTTGACGATGGACACACCGTTCCAGACCATGTTCAGGCGTTTTTCCTCGGTGACCTTTGCCACGGGGGTCGCCTCAAGGTTTTCCTCGTTGGCCAGGGCAATGAACTTGTCCACGTCCTCCGGGGCCAGAGCCACGGCCATCCGCTCCTGGCTCTCGCTGATGGCCAGCTCGGTACCGTCCAGACCGTCGTATTTCTTGGTGACCTTGTTCAGGTCGATGTACAGGCCATCGGCCAGCTCGCCAATGGCGACAGACACGCCGCCGGCGCCAAAGTCGTTGCAGCGCTTGATCATCTTGCAGGCGTCTTCCCGGCGGAACAGGCGCTGCAGCTTGCGCTCGATGGGAGCGTTGCCTTTCTGCACCTCGGCACCGCAGTGGTCCAGGCTTTCCAGGTTGTGGGCCTTGGAGGAACCGGTGGCACCGCCGATGCCGTCGCGGCCGGTGCGGCCGCCCAGCAGGACGATGACATCCCCGGGGGCGGGGCACTCGCGGCGGACATGGGAAGCGGGGGTAGCACCCACGACCGCGCCAATCTCCATCCGCTTTGCCACATAGCCGGGGTGATAGATCTCATCCACCTGACCGGTCGCCAGACCGATCTGGTTGCCGTAAGAAGAATAGCCTGCGGCCGCGGTGGTGACCAGCTTACGCTGGGGCAGTTTGCCGGGCAGCGTCTGGCTGACGGGTACCAGCGGGTCGCCCGCGCCGGTGACGCGCATGGCCTGATAGACGTAGCTGCGGCCGGACAGCGGATCGCGGATAGCACCGCCGATGCAGGTGGCAGCACCGCCGAACGGCTCGATCTCCGTCGGGTGGTTGTGAGTCTCGTTCTTGAAGAGGAACAGCCAGTCCTCCTCCTTGCCGTTGACATCGCACTTGATCTTGACGGTGCAGGCGTTGATCTCGTCGGACTCGTCCAGATTCTTGAGGATACCCTGCTTTTTCAGCTCCTTGGCACCAATGGTGGCCAGGTCCATCATGCAGCGGGGCTTGTTCTCCCGGCCCAGATCCGCGCGCATGGCCATGTAGCGGTCAAAGGCTTCCTGCACCACGGCGTCGTCGATCTGCACATCGTCCAGAATGGTGCCGAACGTGGTGTGGCGGCAGTGGTCGGACCAATAGGTGTCGATCATCTTGATCTCGGTGATGGTGGGGTCCCGCTTCTCGGAGCGGAAATACTCCTGGCAGAACTTGATGTCGCCCAGATCCATGGCGAGGCCCTGCTTGTTGATAAATTCTTTCAGGCCCTCTTCCTCCAGCTGGTTGAAGCCCTCCAGCACGGCCACGGCGGTGGGGACGGGGTACTCCATCTTGAGGGTGGCCTTTTCCTCCAGCGAAGCCTCGCGGGCTTCCACCGGGTTGATGACATATTTCTTGATCTCAGCCAGCTGCTCGTCGGTCAGAGCGCCCTGCAGCAGGTAGACCTTGGCGGAGCGGACCAGCGGGCGCTCGCCCTGGCTGATGAGCTGGATGCACTCGGCGGCAGAATCGGCGCGCTGGTCGAACTGGCCGGGCAGGTACTCCACCGCAAAGGACACGCCGCCATCCTGAGGCAGGGTGTCGTAGGTGTTGTCCACCGGCGGCTCGCTGAACACGGTGGTGGCGCACTGGTGGAACAGAGCTTCATCAATGCCCTCCACGTCGTAGCGGTTGAGCAACCGCACCCCGCTCAGGGACTGGATGCCCAGCAGCGAGACCAGCTCATTTTTCAGGCCCTCGGCTTCCACATCAAAGCCGGGCTTTTTCTCGACATAAATACGATAGACCATTGGAGATCGTCCTCCTATCATCATTTCAAGCTGTCCTTCCTACAACCTCTCAGTCTCACTCCGTTCGACAGCTCCCCTTGTAGGGGAGCCTTTGGCAAAACCATGAGGCTTTTCCTCTTCGCCAGAGCCTCCCCTGCCAGGAGAGGTGGCATCGCGCGGCGATGACGGAGAGGTTGTACAGAGCAGCTGTTATTCTTTCTCCGCAATTGCTTTCAGGGCCCGGAAGCCGATGTCCGTCCGCTTGTGCAGCTTCTCGAACGAGATCTTCTCGGCGGCGGCGTAGGCCTGGGTGATGGCAGCGGTCAGGCGGTCAGCCGTGGCCGTCACGCCCAGCACACGGCCGCCGTTGGTCACCAGCGTGCCATCCTCTTGGATGGCCGTGCCGGAGTGGTAGACCGTGATGTTCTCCTCCCCTGCCAGCTGGCCGTCCGTCAGGCCGGAGATTGGCTTGCCTTTCTCGTAGCTGACAGGGTAGCCGCCGGAGGCCAGAATGACACAGGCAGCGGCACCGTCCGAGAATTTCACCTCGGTGTCTGCCAGGGTGCCCTCGGTGCAGGCCGTCATGATCTTGAGCAGGTCGCTCTGGAGCAGGGGCAGCACCACCTGGGTCTCAGGGTCGCCGAAGCGGCAGTTGTACTCAATGACCTTGGGGCCGTCCGGGGTGAGCATGAGGCCGAAGTAGAGGCAGCCCTTAAAGGGGCAGCCCTCGGCGTTCATGGCGTGGATGGTGGGCAGGAAAATTTTCTCCATGCACTCGGCGGCGATCGCCGGGGTGTAATAGGGGTTGGGAGCCACCGTGCCCATGCCGCCGGTGTTCAGGCCGGTGTCGTGGTCATTGGCACGCTTGTGGTCCATGCTGGACACCATGGGCTTGACCACCTTGCCGTCCGTGAAGCTCAGCACGCTGACCTCCGGGCCGGTGAGGAATTCTTCCACCACCACATGGTTGCCGGAAGCGCCGAACTTTTTGTCCAGCATGATCTCTTTCACGCCGTCGGCGGCCTGCTGCTCGTTCTCGCAGATCAGCACGCCCTTGCCTAGCGCCAGGCCGTCGGCCTTGATGACCACCGGGTATTTGCCCTCAGCCTTGATGTACTCCATGACCTTGGCCGGGTCGTCGAATGTCTCATACTTTGCGGTGGGGATGCCGTATTTCTTCATCAGGTCCTTGGAGAAGACCTTGGAAGCCTCAATACGGGCAGCAGCCTTGTCCGGGCCAAAGGCCGGGATGCCGACCTTTGCCAGCGCGTCCACCATGCCCAGCGCCAGGGGGTCATCCTGGGCCACCACGACATAATCAAATTTTTCTTCGGCCGCAAAGGCCACCATGGCCTCCACATCCGTGGCCTTGATGTTCTTGCACTTGGCGTCATAGCTGATGCCGCCGTTGCCCGGCGCGCACCATACCTCGCCGCAGTCCGGGCTCTTTTTCAGCGCCTTGATGATGGCGTGCTCACGCCCGCCGCCGCCGACTACTAAGATTTTCTTTTTCATATCTGTACCTTCTTTATGAAAGCATTGTCTGTACATCGCTTTTGGGCGGCGGAAGTTTCTCCGAAGACCGTCCGCTGGGGTAGGACCCTGCTGCCGTAGGCAGCAGGGCGGGCGATGGAATGGCCTGCAACAACAATGACCGCCGCCAGTGGCGGAATCAGGGAATTGTTGTTGGGGCCGCGGCCAGCAAAACGCAAGCGCAAGCGCAGCGGATGCTGGGAGCCGCAACTCGTATTCGTGTCCGAGGAGAAAGCTTCCGTTGCTCTTTGCTTAGTGATGGAACAGCCGGATGCCGCAGAACGCCATGGCGATGCCGTACTTGTTGCAGGTGTCAATGACCTGCTGGTCGCGGATGGAGCCGCCGGGCTGGACGATGGCCGTCACGCCGGAGCGGCGGGCACGCTCGATGTTGTCGCCAAAGGGGAAGAACGCGTCAGAGCCCAGGCAGACGCCCGTTACATGGCTCAGGTACTCTTTCTTCTCTTCGGCGGTCAAAGGCGCGGGCTGCTCGGTAAAGGTCTCGGCCCAGACATCATCGCCGATGACATCTTCCGGCGTATCGCCGATGTAGACATCGATGGCGTTGTCCCGGTTGGGCTTTGCCACATCATCGCGGAACGGCAGGTTGAGCACCTTGTCCATGTGGCGCAGCTGCCAGTTGTCGGCTTTCTGGCCGGCCAGACGGGTGCAGTGGATGCGGCTCTGCTGGCCGGCACCCACGCCGATGGTCTGGCCGCCGTAGGTGTAGCAGACGCTGTTGGACTGGGTGTATTTCAGGGTGATGAGGGCAATGATGAGGTCCCGCTTCTGCGCCTCGGTCACGGTCTTGTTCTCGGTGACCCAGTTGGTCAGCATGGTGTCGGCGTTGATGGCCAGCTCGTTGCGGCCCTGTTCAAAGGTGATGCCGTACACCTGCTTGTGCTCCACGGGGTTGGGCTTGTAGTCCGGGTCGATGGCGACCACGTTGTAGTTGCCCTTTTTCTTGCTGGCAAGGATCTTCAGGCTTCCGGCTCGTAGCCCGGGGCAATGATGCCGTCGGAGACTTCGTGCTGGATGAGCTTTGCGGTGGGGACATCACAGACCTCGGAGAGGGCGATCCAGTCGCCGAACGAGGACATGCGATCGGCACCGCGGGCGCGGGCATAGGCGCAGGCCAGCGGGGAGAGCTCAAAATCCGGGGCAATGTGGTACATCTTCCGCTCCACCTCGGTCAGGGGCAGGCCCAGGCCGCGCCCGCCGGGGAAACATGCTTGAACGAGGCCGCCGCGGGCAGGCCGCAGGCGGCTTTCAGCTCCTTGACCAGCTGGATGGAGTTGAGGGCATCCAGAAAATTGATGTAGCCGGGCTTGCCGTTCAACACGGTCACGGGCAGGTCGGAGCCATCTTCCATATAAATGCGGCTGGGCTTCTGGTTGGGGTTGCAGCCGTACTTCAGTGCAAGTTCATTCATTGGTGCATCCTCCTTAAAATCTCCGGTGCGTTTATTCTTCCTCAGCGTCGAGCTTCTTGAGTAGTTCCAGCTCCTCGGGCAGCAGCTCCGGCTCCTCGGGGTCGTCCAGGTCGCTGCAGACGGCGTCGTATTTGTTGAAGATCATGTCGCCGCTCTCGCCGGTCTCCAGGTCGATCACCCGGGCAAACAGGCTCACTTTGTTGTCGGCGTTCAGGCTGCTCCACAGGCCCTGGGCAAAATCGCCGATGGTGCGGGGGCAGGCAAAGCGGAGGGCTCGCCCTCAAAGCTGGGGATGGGGCTGCCGTTGTGCTTGTAGGTGCTGATGAAATGGCCCTCGCCTGCCACAGGCTGGGGGTAATCAAAGAAATAGCGCTGGACGCTCTCGCCGTTGCCGTCGGCCGATTTCAGGATGCTCATCTGGTAGCTGCCGTCCTCGTACACCACTGCCGAGATGCGGGGGGTGTAGTTGGGGCCGTCCGGCTCAAAGGTGCGGGTGCGCAGGCTGTCGGCAAAGCTCTTGCCGCGGCTCATCCCGTCGTAGATGGTATCGGTCTGGTCGCCGTTGGTCACGATATGGGTCTTGCCCAGGGTGAGCACGGGGTTGTAAATGATGAGGCTGGGGTCTTCCAGCTTGGCCGGGTCGGCTGCAATGGTGCAGATGCCGCCCCGCTCGGGCACCGGGTCAAACACCCGGTTGCGGCTGTTCTCGCTGCGGCCCATGATGAAATAGCCGATGAACATCTGCCGTCCGTCCGGGGCCTTTGCCACCGCGATGCCGCGGCCGGGGTACTCGTTGGATGCCAGATACTCGTTCAGGTTGATCTTTTCCATAGTTATTCTACCTCTCCATTGCAGATCATGGCCACCGCCCTGGGCAGCAGCTTCCACTCGGCCTGCTCCATCACCCGCTTCTGCAGCACTTCCGGGGTGTCGCCGGGCAGGATGTCCACGGCTTTCTGCAGCAGGATGGGCCCGCCGTCGCACTCCTCGTTGACAAAGTGGACGGTGGCACCCGTCACCTTGCAGCCCCGGGCCAGCGCGGCCTCGTGGGGGCGCAGGCCGTACATGCCGGGCCCGCAGAACGACGGGATGAGGGCGGGGTGGACGTTCAGGATGCGGCGCGGATAGGCCGCGATGACGCTGGGGCCCAGCACGGACAGAAAGCCCGCCAGCACCACCAGGTCGATGTCGTGCTCCTTGAGCACGGCCAGCAGGGCGGCGTCAAAAGCCTCGCTGTCGGCATAGTCCTTGCGGCGGACCACAACGCCCTCCACGCCAGCCTTGGCGGCCCGCTCCAGCGCATAGACGCCGGGCTTGGAGGCCACCACCAATTTGATCTTTCCGTTGGGGTTCTCGCCCCGGGCCTCGCTGTCCAGCAGGGCCTGCAGGTTGGTGCCGCCGCCGGATACTAACACCGCGATCTTCAGCACAGTTCCACGCCCTCACCTTCTGCAATGACGCCCAGGCGGTAAGCCTCCGGCTCACCGTTTGCGTGGAGGATCTCCAGGGCCTTGTCGGCCTGCTCTGCCGGGACGGTGAGCACCATGCCCACGCCCATATTAAAGGTGTTGAACATATCGTGCTCCGAGATGCCGCCCTCTTTCTGCATCAGGTGGAAGAGGGCCGGGGTGCGGACATCCTCTTTCTTGATGCGGGCGCAGCAGCCTTTCTTCAGGCTGCGGGGGATGTTTTCATAGAAGCCGCCGCCGGTGATGTGGGAGATGCCCTTGACATCCACCTCTTCCAGCACTTTCAGCACGGGCTTGACGTAAATTTTGGTGGGGGCCAGCAGGGCCTCGCCCAGGGTCTTGCCGCCCAGCTCCGCGGGAGCGGTCTTCAGAATATCGGGGTTGCCGTCGATGTCAAAGATCTTGCGCACCAGCGAGAAGCCGTTGGAGTGGACGCCCGTGGAGGGCAGGGCCAGGATGACGTCGCCGGGCTTCATGGTGTCGTTGTTCAGGATCTTTTCTTTGTCCACAACGCCCACGGTGAAACCGGCCAGATCGTACTCCTCCTCCGGCATCATGCCCGGGTGCTCGGCGGTCTCGCCGCCCACCAGAGAGCAATCGGCCTGCACACAGCCCTCAGCCACGCCCTTGACGATCTCTGCGATCTTTTCCGGGATGTTGCGGCCGCAGGCGATGTAATCCAGGAAGACCAGCGGCTTTGCACCAGCGCAGATGACATCGTTGACGCACATGGCCACGCAGTCGATGCCGATGGTGTCGTGTTTGTCCAGGATCATGGCGATCTTCAGCTTGGTGCCCACGCCGTCGGTGCCGGAGATCAGCACCGGGTGCTGGTAGCCCGTGCAGTCCAGCTCAAACAGGCCGCCAAAACCGCCCAGACCACCGATGCAGTGCTCGTTCATGGTGCGGGCAACGTACTGTTTCATCAGCTCCACCGAGCGGTAACCAGCGGTGATATCCACACCTGCTGCTGCATAGCTTTCCGAATAGCTCTTTTCCATCTTGTTACTCTCCTAACTTTTTCTCGTCCTTGGGACGGTCGTTGAGATGACGCTCGTGAATATCGGTCGAAAGCACTTCCTTCGGCTTGACGGCGTATTCACCCGTGAAGCAGGCCGTGCAGAAACCACAGTGGGCATTGGGAGCCAGCTTGACCACATGCTCCGTGGAAAGGTAGCCCAGCGTGTCCGCCCCGATGATCTCATTGATCTGGTCCACGGTGCGACCCGTGGCCACCAGAAGCTTCTGGTCCGGGATATCCGTGCCGAAATAGCAGGGATACTTGAACGGCGGAGCCGAGACCCGGAAATGGACCTCCCTGGCCCCGGCGTCCCGCAGCAGCTTGATGATGCGGGCGGAGGTGGTGCCACGGACGATGGAGTCATCCACCAGGACCACTCGCTTGTCCTTGACCGTGCTGGACACGACGTTCAGCTTGATCCGGACGCTGTTCTCCCGCTGCTTCTGGCTGCCCTGGATAAAGGTGCGGCCAATGTATTTATTTTTGATGAAGCCGATGCCGTAGGGGATGCCGCTCTCCTCGGAGTAGCCGAGGGCGGCGTCCAGGCCGGAGTCCGGCACGCCGATGACCACATCGGCCTCCACCGGGTGCTCCTGCGCCAGGAAACGGCCTGCCTGCTTGCGGGCCTCATGGACCGACTGCCCCTCGATGATGCTGTCCGGGCGGGAGAAGTAGATGTACTCAAACACGCACATCTGGCTGTCCGGGCGGCCCACATGGTCGGTGATGCTCCGCAGCTCTCCGGTCTTGGCGTCCGCCACCACGATCTCGCCGGGTTCCACATCCCGCAAAAGGGTCGCGCCTGCGGCGTCCAGTGCACAGCTCTCGCTGGCAAAGACGTAGCCGCCGCCGGGCAGGGTACCGATGCACAGGGGCCGGTAGCCGCGGGGGTCACGCACCGCGATGAGCTTGGTGGCGGACATGATGACGAGGCTGTAAGCACCCTCCAGCACGTCCATCGTCTTGCTGATGGCCGTCTCGATGCTGCCCATCCGCAGGCGGTTGCGGGTAACGAGGTAACAGATCACTTCGGTATCCGAAGAGCCGTGGAAGATGGCGCCCTCATTCTCCAGCTGGCGGCGGAGCTCCAGCGCATTGGTCAGGTTGCCGTTGTGGCACAGGGCCATGGTGCCCCGGCCGTGGCGGACGATCATGGGCTGGGCGTTGGCCCGCACCCGGCTGCCGGAGGTGGCGTACCGGACGTGTCCGGTGGCCATGCGGGCGGTGGGCTTTGCCAGAGAGGCCAGCACCGCCGGGGTGAACACCTCGTTGACAAGGCCGAGATCCCGGTGGCCCTGGATCACACCGTCGTCGTTGACGGCGATGCCGCAGCTCTCCTGGCCGCGGTGCTGCAGCGCGTACAGGGCGGAGTAAGCGGCAGCGGCCACGTCCTCCGTCCCGGCGCGGTCATAGATGCCAAAAACGCCGCACTCTTCGTGAAGCGGATATGCAAAATCAGACATTACAGTTCCTCGATCTCTTTCTGCAGTTTTTCCTCTTTGGCGGCGATCTGTTCCGCCATGGCCGCGCGCTCGGCAGCCAGCTTGGCGGCCAGAGCATCATCGCTCAGGGCCAGGATCTCAGCGGCCAGCCAGGCGGCGTTCTTGGCACCGTTCAGGGCCACGGTCGCCACAGGGATGCCGCTGGGCATCTGCACGGTGGCCAGCAGGGCGTCCAGGCCGTCCATGGCACCGCCTTTCATCGGGATGCCGATGACGGGCAGGGTGGTGTTGGCGGCAAAGGCACCGGCCAGATGGGCGGCCATGCCGGCAGCGCAGAGGATGACGCCAAAACCATTCTCTTTTGCGCCCTTGGCAAAGGCAGCCGCCTCTGCCGGGGTGCGGTGTGCCGACAGGATGTGTGCCTCAAACGGGATGTCCAGCGCCTTGAGCTGGGCACAGGCCCCCTTGACCACCGGCCAATCGCTGTCCGAACCCATAATGACTGCAACTTTCCGAACCATCGAAATCCAACCTCTCTTTCTCTTTTCCGATCCACGGCAAACAAAAAAGGCTGTGGTACACCTGCACCACGGCCTTTTATTTCTGCATTTGTTCCAGAGCGGCGCACCCCAAGCGGGTGTTCTGGCATGAAGTTACACCGAGGCCCTGATGACCCTCACCGCACTGGCGGCCGATGGTTTTCAGCAGCATGTTTCGCATTCCGCTCGTCCTCCGCAACTTCATTGTCCCGCGCCCTGTCGCGGCGTGCTCCAGCTCCGGTTTTTGGGAGCTGGCGTTCGCCTTACACATACAGTTTACGGCAAAAAAACAGCTTTGCAAAGAGCGTTTCGGCAATTTCTCCCTTGTGTTCTCCTGCTGCCAAAAAACTTTCAAAAGTTTTGTGCAGTTTCGCCATTCTTTTTCTTTTTAAGTACGACTTATTGGAACGATAAATATTGTTAAATCTTTAGAAAATGATGTGTGCCGTTGTGGCCCGGGCTGCCTTGATGAGGTCGGCCGGGGCGCAGCACACCTGGGTACCGATCCGCCCGCCGGAAACATAGACTTTCGGCTGGGCCAGCACACTCTCATCAAACACGGTGGTGTACTGCTTTTTCATGCCCACCGGGCTGCAGCCGCCCCGGACATAGCCGGTCACCTTGTTGATATCGGCCACATGGATCATGGCCACGCTCTTCTCCCCCACGCTGCGGGCGGCGGCTTTCAGGTCCAGCTCCGCTGCCACCGGGATGACGAAGACGAAATAATTTCTGCTGGTCCCCTGGGTCACCAGTGTTTTATACACGCAGGCGGGGTCTTCCCCCATGCTGGCGGCTACGGTCACGCCGTCCACCGCCACGCCCTCCTCGTGGGCGTATTCATGGGCAGTATAGGGCACCTTGGCCCGCTCCAGAATGCGCATGGCATTGGTCTTTGTTTCTTTTCCCATAGCTCTATCACTCCTATCGTGCCCCCATTCTACCACATTTGCGGAAAAATTTCAAAAAAGCCTTGACTTCACAAAACTGAAGTGGTATGCTATGCCCATGCTCAAGATACTTCACGAAACTGAAGTTCACGATACTGATTTGCAGCAAGGGAGCCGTTCTCCCTGCCGCTTTGGGAAAATGGTAAGGAGAAAGCGCTATGATCATTGTATTAAAACAGAATGCCCCCGACGTACAGGTGCATGAGTTCTGCCGCGAGCTGGAGGGCATGGGCCTGCAGATCAACGACTCCAAGGGCAGCGACACCCATATCCTCGGCCTCATCGGCGATACCAAGGCCATTGCAGAGAGCTGGGTACTGGCCAACCCCGTGGTGGAGGCCTGCCGCCGCGTGTCCGAGCCCTACAAAAAAGCCAACCGCAAGTTTCACCCGGACGACAGTATCATTGATGTGAACGGCGTCAAGATCGGCGGCGGAAACTTTGCCGTCATCGCAGGCCCCTGCAGCATTGAGAGCGAGGAGCAGATCACCTACTGCGCCCAGCGGGTCAAGGCCGCCGGTGCTTCCCTGCTGCGGGGCGGCGCGTTCAAGCCCCGCACCTCTCCCTACTCGTTCCAGGGAATGCGGAGCGAGGGCCTGGACCTGCTCAAGCTGGCCCGCCGGGCCACGGGCGCTCCCATCGTCACCGAGATCATGAACACCGAGCACCTGCCCCTGTTCGAGAATGTGGACCTCATCCAGGTGGGTGCCCGCAACATGCAGAATTTTGAGCTGCTCAAGGCCGTGGGCCGCCAAAAAAAGCCCGTGCTGCTCAAGCGGGGCCTGGCCAACACGCTGGAAGAGTTCGTCATGAGCGCCGAGTACATCATGGCCGAGGGCAACGAGAACGTCATCCTCTGCGAGCGCGGCATCCGCACGTTTGAGACCAGTATGCGGAACACCCTGGACCTGGCCGGTGTGGTGATGCTGCACAAGATGACCCACCTGCCCGTGGTGGTGGACCCCAGCCACGCCTGCGGCCACGCCTGGATGGTGCCGGAGCTGGCAAAGGCTGCTGTAGCGGCCGGTGCCGACGGCTGATGATCGAGGTTCACAACAACCCCGCCAAGGCCAAGTGCGATGGTGCCCAGAGCCTGACCCCCGACCAGTTCGACGAGCTGATGCAGTTCATCGGCAAAGAGGTCGAGTTCTTCGGCAAGAAACTGAACTGATCGCCCCGCTCTGCCCCTCCGGCCAGTCCGCAATGCTGCCCCGCATGAAAAAGTTGAGGCGCAATACTTGATTTTGCCTCCGGAATCCGGTATAATACATCTGTTATCATACCGTGCCGGTGTGTCGGAATGGCAGACGAGGGGGACTCAAAATCCCTTGTGCGAATAACACGTGTGGGTTCGACCCCCACCACCGGCATAACGAAGCCTATGATTGTGCGTTGATTCGTGCAATCGTGGGCTTTTTTGTTTGGTCGGGATGGCCGCTGATGTGAGAATTATTCTTAGCGGACCGAGGGGGATTTTTCGGCTAAAAAGGAGGAATCTCACTCGTGCGCAAACGTACTTTACAACCCACTTCCAAGGTGCTTCCGTCCATAAAAATGGCATTTGAACAGTTTCAGAAGCAGAACCAGCTCAAGAATCTTTCTCAGGGAACCATTGATTTTTATTCATCAAAAGCACGACACTTCTTCAACTTTCTTGAGAACACTGACCAACCCATTGATTCCATCACAGAAGAGACGGTGGTAGATTATATTTTCCATCTAAAGGAGAAGCAACTCCACGATACGACCATCAACACTTATCTCCGCATGGTCCGGGCGTTTCTGTATTGGTGCATGGACAAAGGGTATTTGGAGCGCTTTCCCATCCGACTGATACGGGCAGACAATCCCATCAAAGAAACTTACACCAGCGACGAATTGGAGCGCCTGCTTGAAACGCCGGACCAGAAAACCTGCTCCTTTGCCGAGTACCGCAATTGGGTCATAGTCAACTTTCTGTTGGGAACCGGGTGCCGTGCGTCCACGCTGGTCAACCTGAAAATCGAGGATATCAACTTCTCCGATGGGACGGTGCTCTTCCGCCACATGAAGACCCGAAATCAACAAGTCGTCCCTCTTACCCGGGCGCTGACCAAAATTCTGGAAGAGTACCTAGTATATCGGGATGGTGCTCCCTCTGACCTGCTATTCGTATCGGAGTATGGCGTACAATTGACCGTCAGCGCACTGGGGAATGCAGTGTGGGCCTACAATCACAAGCGAGGCGTCGAGAAAACGTCCGTCCATCTGTTCCGGCACACCTACGCCAAGCTGTACATCCAAGCTGGCGGCGACCCGTTCCGGCTCCAAAAGCTTCTGGGCCACTCTGACCTCTCGATGACGCGGAAGTACGTTGCGCTCTATTCGGACGATCTGAAAGCCAACTACGACGCTCTGAATCCGTTGGAGCAGATGACGCACAATACCCGCCGGGACAGCAAAATCAAACTTACCAAATAAACAAAAAATCCCGGCCAATTGACCGAGATTCTTTAGGATTCATGCGACTTTTTCGACTTATCAGACCAGTAATTTCCCCGATTGAAAACATTGTGGAAAGATGTTGAAAGTTCACTTTTGTTTCCGGGGACACCTATAATCTACAACAATTCTCTGCTCTGTAATCACGGGCAGGGAATTTTTTGTTGCCTTTCAGTTCCCTTATAGAGTGTCAGCGTTTTTCTCGCAATCGGTCAGCCAACTGGGCCAGCATTGCCACGTCCTTTTCATCCAGCCCTGTGACATTGACCGTTTCCAGCCGTTCTACCCCAAGCAGATAATCCGTCGAGACGGAGAACACCTTTGCCAAATCCACCAGACAAGTCGGAGACGGCATGGAAAGCCCCTGTTCCCACGAGTTGACGCCGTTGCGCGTAATGCTCATCCGCCGGGCAAGCTCTGCCTGCGTCCAGCCCCGCGCCTCTCGCAGCGCCTTGATTCGTTCTGCGGTCATTCTCATCGCCTCCTATTGTCCAGTATAGGTAACAGTGATGATTTATCATTATCATTTTTGGCTCTATTGCTTGACATTGTGATAAAAGTGTGATAGGGTGAAGGCAACATCTGTCACAATTTTCATCAAATTTTGCAGGGAGGAATAATATGAATTGTCCAAAATGCGGTACGTCTGTTGACGGTGATGCCAAATTCTGTTCGGCTTGCGGCTCATCTCTTTCTGAAAATCAATCGTCTGAATCCACGGTTTCCGATGGCATTTCCGTCTCGTCGGTTGAGGTCGTTCCCGTTACGCCTACTCCAACGGTCAAATTAGACAAGAGGAAAATCATTCCGATTGTCGTCATTCTACTGCTTATCCTCCTTGGCGCAGGCATTTTTCTGCAAAAGAACAAAGGGCCTAATTTCAAGAAACTCTATGACGAGCACTGCCGTTCTATTTGGGCAGATGTTGGCTCTGACGGGAGTTATTTGACCATTGATACCAACCCGTTTGATGAAGACGACAATGGCCTCGCTTATGTTGACGCCTATAAGGCCGTTGAAACGATCAATCAGGAACTAGGCTGCCCGGAATCGCTTTTTGTAGAGATGGGCCATACCACTGGCAGCGATGGCAAGCAAACGGAAACGTATGAAGACCTTGGTGTTACCATCACTTGGAAATACCATCCAGACAAAGGGCTTGAAGTCACCTACAAGAAAATCAAGTAACCGAACATCCACCAATATAAAAGGAATGACTCCATGGAAAGGATTTCACCATGAAACTTCACTTTATCAAACAGCAACTCTTCCCATGCCTGCTATCGGCCTCTATTTTATTATCCTTAAGCGCCTGTTCCTCTGCCCCTGCAAATCCTGCAAATAGTGCCGCCGCTTCTGTTGCTTCTTCGGTAGCAGAGCCCCCTCTATCCGAAACCCACCCCTTTGCCTACTCTGACGCCACTTGGGAAACTACACCGACTGAAATCGAAGCCATTATGGGAAAGGCTCCTGATTCTGTTTCGTTTGCAGGAGAAGCAAAGAAAAATTATGTGTTCGAGGACGTCGAGTACGGTACCGCCAAGGGCAAGTGCTCCTATACTTTCAAGGACGACACGCTTTGCATAAGCACCTTTACAACTGAATCTTCGCAGGTTCTGACAGATGCTTCCAACGCTTTTGTTGAGAACTTAACGAAAGTTTATGGCGAGGCAACAGAAGACAAGAGTGATACAGACGAAGATGGTGCAGGTGTCTGGCTTGAGTGGACAACCGATGACATCAGTGTTTCTTACCTCTACTACATCAATCCAGACACGAAAAAGTATCAGATTGTCCTCTCCTACTCTCTCCCTGAAAACAAACTCCCGGTGATTGATGCCTCCAATCGCAATGGCGACTTCCGCACCGGCTTCTGGGGCGACGATGAAGATACTATCAACAAATATGAAACAGCGAAATTTGAGGGCCCTGCTGATGATGGTTCGGCTTTGCTGTATTCTGGAAGTGTTGCCGGAAACGATGCTTACATCGTGTATTACTTCGACCCCGCCGGGAAACTGTACCGTGGCCTTTATGGCATTACTACTACCTACAGCACCGCTTCCCTCTATATTACGTCCTATGAAACATTAAAAGACAGCCTCTCGGAGAAATACGGAAAGCCTTCTTCTGATGAGGTTAGAAAAATTTCCAGTCTCGCCAAGTATGCCGATGCTGACACAGCATTGCAGTTGGGTTATTCTGTCTACCAAACTATCTGGAACACTGAAACGACAGAGGTTTCCCTTGGAATGCTCAACGATGGTAGTGGTATCTCCATCCTGATTTCCTACACCGACCCTAACCACGAAGAGGTCAAAAACACCTCTGGCCTTTAATCCTCTTCCCGACGGCTCACTCCTGTTAAGCTTTAGTTTGTTATAAAAATGCAAAAAACGGAGGTATCATTATGAAAAAGAAAATATTGGCATTAGCGCTTGCGGTACTTTTAGCGATTATGGTTCCAATCTCTGCGTTTGCAACAGGCAGCTTTAACAAAGCTGTTTTTGATAATGCCGATGACTTAACAGTTAAAGCAGATGATATGTCAGGCATTACAAATATATACTCAACATCTCTTTCAAATGGAAAAGCTGCTATCTATGTTGATTGGTACACAACAATAACAGTTATGCCGACCATTTCGCTTTCTGATGAAGTAGATGGGTATCTTCTTGGGTTATATTATGTTGGGCAAAATTGGGCATTTATAAATAACATCATCGTAAAAATTGGCGATCACAGATATACAATTTCAGATTTTGATGTCTCGCGAAAAGTTAGAAGTGGTAGTTCTGTTCAAGAATATATCTGCCTTTTTGCCAACAGCGAAACCATTCCTATGATTCAGGACTTGATCGAACATCGGGATGAAGAAATAAAGGTGAGATTTAGTGGGTCTAACAAAAATATCGACTTCACTCTAACGGATGACATTAAAAACGGGATGATTAACCTTTATAACCTCTATGTTGCTGGAGGTGGGACTAATGAAAAAAATATTGATTTAATTACAAAATTGGATAAAACGACAGTAACAGTAGCAACGGTAAATTCGTAAAATATAAAGGCTCGATCTCAGGAAAATGAGGTCGGGCTTTTTATGTCTTTTTGAGCCGAATCATAACGAAGAAAATGCCCCTCGTATTCCTCACGAAACACTCGGGGCTATATACACCTATTACTACGTTCTTGGCTGCCCTTGTAGTGCCTAGCTGGTAGCCATCTAAAAATCCAATCTCCAATCCCGGCGGCTCACCCCCGCTGGGATTTTATTTTGCCCAGATACAATAAGAGCCCCTGCCCGTTCAAAAGGCAGAGGCTTATTTTTATGTTCAGAGCAGGGACTTGAAATATACCCCGCCATCTTTTCGGAATCGTTCTACCGTAAAACTATCAAAAATCAGTTTTTCCAAGTTGCTTCTCAGCTTATCGATCTCCTCGTCGGAAAGGTTGTAAATTGCATCATGGGCGCATTTCTTGATGGCTTCTGCCAACTGTGGGGAAACCGAGCAACTGAGCTCTTCGGTCGTTAAAGGTTCACTTTCGGGATTTTTAACCACCCCGGGGATAGGCTCGCCATCCATTTGTTTACGGACGGCCTGCAAAATATAACCTTGCGTGCTCATTCCCTCGTCCGCAGCACATTTCTTTATTCGTGCAGCTTCTTCTTTGTAGGGCTTTAGCAGAATTTGGGAATATTTTGCATCGCTCTTTTGATTGCTGATTTTTTTTGCTTCATTGTACGCCATTAGGCCCTCCATATATCGTGCCGTCTGCCAGTATATCGTGAACTTGCTCAATTCGGGCTGCTTTTACCATTAAAAAGGCAGCAAAACAGAGAAAACACGATATAGTGCTTG
Organism: Faecalibacterium sp. OF04-11AC; assembly: GCF_003460645.1. NCBI lineage: Bacteria > Bacillati > Bacillota > Clostridia > Eubacteriales > Oscillospiraceae > Faecalibacterium > Faecalibacterium sp. OF04-11AC. The sequence goes on from NZ_QTVP01000014.1 coordinate 36,376, forward strand.
ACGTCAGCACGGTATCGTGATAGTCTAAGTGCATCCAAACGGCCCCACTCTTTTCCAGGAGCCGTTAAACATTCACCCGTAAAACAGGAGGTCCATCCCCATGAGCCATCCCATCTTCAAACTCCCCTACCTGTAGCCATCTGGCCGCTTGGCACGAGCACCCCGCCGGGATAGAATCATTATACCATCTGTCCCTCCATTTTTCAATCTTGACGTACAAAGGAGAGAAACCACCATGAAGCAGACCGTGAAAACCAGCCGCGCCGCTGGACAGCTTGAGAAGATGTTCCGCGTGCTCAACCAGCACTATTTCGAGGGAAAGCTCCCGGAACCCATCATCAGCCTGAAGAAAACACCGTCTGCTTACGGCCACATCACCTGCGCCAAGGTCTGGCAGGCGGGAGAGGAAAGCAAGTACGAGATCAATATTTCATCGGCCACGCTGAACCGCCCCATTGAGGACACCACTGCCACCCTGCTGCATGAGATGGTGCACGAGCACTGCTTGGAGAGCGGCATCAAAGACACCTCTAATAATGGCGTCTACCACAACCGCCGCTTCAAAGAGCAGGCAGAGGCTCATGGGCTGATTGTAGAACATCACGAAAAGTACGGCTGGACCATCACAAGCCCGTCGGAAGCACTGCTGGAATTTATCATAGACCAAGGCTGGGAGGCCATCCAGATGGGCGAACGGCTGGCGTGGACCGACATGACCGGGACAGGCAACGGCAGCAAAGCACCGGGCAGCAGTGAGACAGGAGCCCCCAGACCGCCCAGAGCCAAGAGCAGCACCCGGCGGTGGATATGCCCCAAGTGCGGGACCATCATTCGCAGCACCAAGGAAGTACGGGTCATCTGCGCCGACTGCATGGAGCTGTTCACCAAGGCCGACTAAAGCAGGCCAGACAGAGAACGAGGACACGAGTGAGAGTAGTGTCAACCTTTGATAGGAGGTCCATTATGACAGATTATAAAATTCCCATCGACACCTTTGTGCGAGAAACGTTCGAGTGCAAAGCCAGCGTTTGCGCCATTTTGACGGGTGCGGCCCTGTCGTTCCAAGACGTCAAGCTCCAAATCCGCCGGGACAAGACAGAGCTCCACCTCATCGCGGGGAGCACACTGCTTTCCGTTCCGCTTGCCAGCATCTTGAGCATTGAGCGCCAGACGTTCCCGGATATCCACACCATTGAGTACGAAATCAGCACCAAAGAGGGCAACACCATCACGGTGGACGCTTTTTGAAAAGTGCACTTGTAAAAAGGAGTATTATTATGAACACAACTATTACCGCAACCGTCATTCTTACCGCCGAACAGCTCTTTCGTGTCATTAAGAGCTTTCCCCGCGTGTGGTTTGCACTCAGCAATGCAAGCCCAGCTGTATGCTATGAGTTTCCCGTTTCATCGGAAGATGTATCTCTCGACCTTGTAAACGGCGCTTCAATCATCCATACGGAAACCGATCTTGAGAAAGAGCCATCTGCCTCTATCGCCTGTGACGAATATCAATGCCAAGTGGACTTTGACGGCAACGATATTCTAAGCCTCATCGCCAAACCACTCACAGGGAGTGACGCCCCCAATATCAGCATCTCCGTTTCGCAGTACTTCTAATTTGGGGTACACCCTACTTTGTAACAGAAACACCATCTATACCTTGAAATTTAGGGTCGATTTGCGCATTATTTTTAACGATTTTGGGCAAGTCTGACCCTATTTTTCTATCAGCCTGTGAGGTACATCATGAAAGTTGCATACGTCCGCGTCAGCACCGAAGAACAGAATGAGGCTCGCCAGATCGAAGCGCTCAAGAAGCACGGCATCGAAAAGTGGTTCACCGAAAAAATCAGCGGCAAGAGTATGGACAGGCCCCAGCTCCAAGCCATGCTCGACTATGTGCGGGAGGGCGATACCGTCTATATCCACGACTTCAGCCGCCTTGCCCGCAGCACTAGGGACCTGCTTGAGATCGTGGAGCGGTTACAGTCCAAGGGGGTGCATCTGGTCAGCAACAAAGAGAACCTGGACACCGGGACGCCTACCGGGAAGCTCATGCTCACCATGATTGCCGCCATCAATGAGTTTGAGCGTCAAAACTTGCTGGACCGTCAACGGGAGGGTATCGCCATCGCCAAGCGAAACGGCATCTATAAGGGCAGGAAGAAAGTCGCCGCGCCGGATAACTTCACAGAGCTTTATGCCCGGTACGTCCGCCGGGAGATGAACAAAGGGCAGCTGGCCGAGGCGCTTCACGTCACACGCCCGACATTGGAGCGGATGATACGGGAGCACTTGGAGGTCGTCGCCTAAACTTAAAAGTGCACCTGTAAATACACATTTTGTCGAAAGAGCCGTTGAAAGTCCGATTAGTAGGATGCGAGCTTTGATAAACTTCAATCACAACAAGAATATACAATTTCAAACAGGAGGATTTACTATGAGCTGCCATCACGATTGGTACGACGATTATAAAGCATACACCAGAATGAACGCAGGCCGGACAAATCGAGGCGGTGGTGACGACTGGGGCTGCCTGCTGATGCTTCTTTCGCCCATTCTCATCATGCCCCTCTTGTACGTCTTTATAATGACTGTAGCTGCCATTGGTAGCGTTATTGGTTCCGGCATTATGAGCCTATTTGAGTTTTTGGTCAGGTGATTTGTCTATAGAAATATCATCCCAGCGTACAACAAAACCCTGCTGCTCACCATCGAGCAACAGGGCCTTTTTCATATATAGCCAGTATCAAAGCAGACATTCAGTAAACAGTGATTAAAGGGGAACTCTGCGCCTCCGCTGACGCTCCGTTGCCTCTCGCAGCTCCAACATCCATCGCTCTGCGCTGTCTGTTACAGCTGCTCGATTGCGAACATCAACCATCTTTACCGTGGCTTCCAAGTGTCCTTTCCAGCCCCGATAAAAACGCTTGATATCCGCAGTTTATAAGAATACTATCAGCAGAGAAATTGACAAGTTATTCCAGAAATGCCTATATTTTTCACACTACTATATAGTACAGTGAATTTCGTAGCCCCCCTTAGTGTTCTGATTTTGTAACCCACCAGACCGTTTTCTTTTGTCCCGCTTCAAACCGTTTCTGCCTCTTATGAAGGTCGTATCCATAATGTTGCAGCCATCCACGAGCGCGCGTAAAGCCAGGCCACGATTTCTTGGTATGTCTGTCCTCTTTGTTGTAGATATGTCCCATCTCAAAGAAGATTTTCTGCCATTCCTCACAATATCGTTCTTCGTTCAGGTGAGCATCCAGATAGTCAAGCAACGGCGGTGAGTCAAGACGCTCTACCTTTGCAAGCAGGCTTTCATCAATCTCATTCAGCAGCGCCTCTTGATAGCCATAACGCAGCATTTTTTGCAGCATAGCGCTTTCCAGCAAGGCTTGTAGATATGCACGCTTTCTCAGACAATAACGGCCCTCTCTCGGGTCAAGTACAACCGTACGGCATTTATGACTCGTATTTAGAATGTACTGTGTTTCGTCATTGTAGAGATACTCTCGCCAGGCGTCAGGGTCTTTGAATTTTCTCCGAAACTCTCCTGCTGGCCCAAGCTGATACCTTTTTACCTCTTGGAACAGACCTTTTAGCCGCTCCCTGCCATATCCCATAAAGTACACCGCGCAGGTATCGTCTGCATCCAAAGGTCGCTTTCGACCAAGTATCTGGGCATTGACGAGTGGGTTCCACAACTCACTGACGATATGCTTCAGGGCACGGTCTTTGATGTCCACACCATTATAGAGGGTTGTAGTCGTCAAAGTGATTTGGTGGAGCAAGACACCGTCCTTCAGCACATCTTCCTGCTTGTCAAATTCTTTGGCCTCTTTACGGTACTTGGAGCACAGGCAAGCCACATCAACCATGCCCTCTGCTTTTAGTCGGTCACGCAACCTGCGCAGCTTGTCTACCTTCTCTACAAAGACAAGGATTTTCTCTCCCGGCTTTACCCGGCGGATGATATCAACCTCTTCATCTCCATAGTAGAAAAACTTTACGCTCGACACAAAGCGATAGTCAACGGGTAGGCGGTAGTGCTGTCCTGCTGGAATCCGTCCAAGCCTCTCCCAGGTATCAAACAGTATCCGGGCAGTTGCGCTCATGAAGATACAGGTCTTTGTCGCAGTCAGTTCTTTAATGGCCTCGTAGCTCATATCCACATGGTCGTTGAAGCCAGTATCCGTCACCATATAGTGGTATTCGTCCGCCACAATGTAGTCAAACGTCCGCAGATAAATCTTGGCTCCCCGCTCGTTCTTCAACAGAAAAGTTTCCAGCCACTGATAGGTTTCCACCCGAATGGTGCATTCGTACTTGTTTTCGATGGTGGGTCGCTCAGCCTCTTCGCCGAGCTCATCATCATAATCCCAGTAAGAACCCTCCACACGCCCCAAGCGGCATACATCACGCTCCACCTGATTCCGTAGGGCATCACGGTTACACAAGAACAAAATGCGCTTGTGATGTTCATACGCCCACGGCAGCAGGACCTTTAGAATAAAATAGGTCTTGCCAGAGTTGGTGCCTGCGTCGAACAGAACCATGCCTTTCCAGCGCTTGAAATCTTCTCCAACCAGATCGGCTATATACTGTTTGCGGGGCAGCGATTGTTCCGTTTCCGCTCGAACTGCTTCCAGATCATTTTCTGGCACAATGGGGTCAAGCGGTGCTCCATCGTCTTTTCTCTTTTTGCGAGAAGCGTACATATCATTCAAGAGTTTCCGAATTTCGCGTTGCTTTTCGGCTTCCGTTAGCAAAGCAGGGTCAATGTGCAGCTCCTGTTCGTACTCTTTCTGCGCCTCTGCGAACTTCAGGAAAAAACCATTGAACGGCCAGTGCTTCTTCTTGTCGGTTTCTTTTGTGCGGCTCATATTCAAGCCCTCCCTTGGAATAAAATTTGCTGTAAACTTTTTGCTGTCAGGGTAATTTACAGCGGCCTGACTAGATCTCACTACTTCACAAGGGAGGATGAACCCGTTTCCGTGCACAGCCCCTTTCACTTATTGGATGGCTTTATTATACTACAAATAGTTGTTAAAATCAAGTTTTGCTACCAATCAATACTTGTTTTCGGTGCCGACAGTATCCTAGGCATCAAAAAAGGACAGCACCGCCCAGGTTTGACGATACTGCCCTCAAAATCGAAATGTTCGCTTTAACAAAAATCCAGTTGACGGAATCAAAAATCCATGATATAATACACTCAAAAATAAGAGGAATCCCCCTCGGTCGTGGCGGAAAAATCCCCCTCGGCCTCAAAAATAGGACGATTCAACGGCAATAAACTACCACCGCCGGAGGCTGGCAGACGAGGGGGACTCAAAATCCCCTTCGTGATTTTCCGTGTCTGTGCGAGAAATTCACGAGTGTACGTTTGGTTTTGAGGGTTTGTCGGAGCGAGATTTCTTACATCCCTCCTGAACATCCCTCCAATCTCCAGAAACCGGTACTAATGTCCCAAAATTGAATATAAGCCGATGTGGCGGAATGGCAGACGCAAACGACTCAAAATCGTTCGGGAAACCATGTGGGTTCGAGTCCCACCATCGGCACTTCATCATAAAACAGCTTAGGATCGAAAAATTTTAGGCTGTTTTTCTTTTTTGCCCAGTTTCTTATACTTTGGTGTTTTCTGGGAAGATATTGACGATGGCATTCGCCGAAGACACCTTACTGGAGAAATCCAGATGTGTATAAATGTTGCTTGTTGTGCTGATGTCACTGTGACCGAGCCACTCTTGGATCTCCTTCAGGCTCACGCCATTGGCATAGAGCAGACTGGCGCAGCTATGGCGCAGATCGTGAAAGCGGATACGCTTCATTTTGTGTGCGACCAGAAAATCCGGGAAATGCTGGCTCAGGAAATCGGGCCGAATCCGTTTTCCCATCGGGTCTACATAGATATAGTCAAGATAATCGTTGCAATAGCTTCTGCCGCAGACCTTCCGATTCTGCTCCTGCTCTTTCTTCATCTTTTTGAGCATCTGCTCACAGGCAGGGATCAGGGGAAGCGTCCGGCAGCTCGACTTTGTTTTTGTCTTATCTCGTGCGATCTCTGTTAGCGTTCCGTTGACCTTTGCGGTCACAACCGTATGCTGAATGCTGATTTTCTTGTTTTCAAAGTCAACGGCATCCCATTTCAAACCAACGATTTCACTGCGCCGCAGGCCGTAGAATGCAGCCATGATAACGCCAAACTCCGAAGGATCACCTTGAATAGCTGCTCCAGTTCTTCACCGTTGTAAATCTCCGACTTGAACTTTTCCTTACGAGGACGTTCAACGCGATCTGCCGGGTTGGAACGGATCATGCCGATTTGAAAAGCGTACTGCAAGCATTTGCGGATGTTGGCGTGATAGTGAATGACGGTGTTTGCCGTAAGGCCACGATCCAACTCATGCTGGTAGAAGTCTTGGATGTATTTGGGATGCTGTTCCATATGAAGTCAAACGCGGAAAGTACACCTCCGTCAAGGGCGCACGGCAGAAACGATTCATCCGGTTCCGCACTCTGGGAGCAGGGTACAGCGAGGAAGAACTGAAAGCTGTCCCTGCAGGGGAAGCGGAACATCGACCGCGGCAAAAGAGTCTGGTGCCGGAACAGAAATTTCAGATGCTGGTGGACATTCAGGCAAAGTTGGCCGAGGGAAAAGGCACGGGTTTTGCCCGCTGGGCAGAGCACCACAACTTAAAAGAAATATCCCGGACGCTGGTTTTCTTACAGGAAAATAAAATCGGCAGCATCGAGGAAATGCAGGAGCGTGTGGATGCTGCCACCGCCCGCTATCATGAACTGGGCGATTCCATCAAAGCCTCTGAGAAGCGGCTGGCAGAAATCGCGGTGCTGAAAGCGCACATCATCAACTACGCCAAAACGCGACCAGTCTATGATGCCTACCGAAAGACCGGATACAGCAAGCACTTTCTGGAAGGTCATCGTGCAGAGATCACACTGCACAAGGCGGCGAAAGCGGCGTTTGATGAAGCCAATTTGAAAACGCTCCCCAAGGTCAAGGAGTTGGACGCGGAATATTCCAAACTGCTGACAGAAAAGAAAGCACGCTACCCGGACTATCGCAAAGCGAAAGAAGAAATGCAGGAGCTTCTTCGAGCGCAGAAAAATATTGAGCTTTTCTTCGAGGAGGAAAGGAATCCAGAGCAGACCGAATATTCCAGATAAACAATACGACCCTGAGAACTTTGCCGCTTATCCGGCAGGGTTCTCAGGGCCTTTTTTGATTATTCCTCAGTCTGTACTCAGAACGGCATTTCTGGTGCTTTCAAGTTGTTTAGCGATCATGCTTTCCAGTTCCTGTGTGATCGTTGCACAGTTTGCAACACAGTAATTCCAGAAATAAGAAACACCTTCGCACTCTTCCACGGACAAATCGCTGTTGACCAAAAGCAAGCTTTCTGGTGTCACGTTCAGCTTTTCGCACAGAGAAGCATATTTTCCATAATCAATGCTTCGGCTGGATGATTTGGCTTCTACCCAGAAAAATTTTCCATTGATGGAGAACACGACATCCAGCTCATGCATGCTCCCTACGGATGCCGTTTCTGAAAGAATCACATTGGAGCAAACCGAAACTTCTGCGCCCTGCTCCTCCTGATAGCGGTTCAGGATCTGCTGAACCTGATGCTCTACAAAAAGCTCCAGCCACTTTCCGCTCAAAAAATGCCGGACGGCTTCATTTCGCGCAAGTTCATAGACGATATTCTGCGGGTAAATCACAATGGCTGCAAAAAGTCCCATTTTGTCCCACGTCTGCGCGATCTCTGAAAGTGTGGCAAACGATTTTTTGGACGTACCCTTTGGGATACGGAACGAAAAAGAGCCGTCGCTCTGCATATGTGTTCGGATAAACTGCAAGAAATCCACCGCCACCGGGTCGCAAAGAGCCTCGCCTGTTTTCCATGCCATCCGCTGAACGGCAATCGGTGGAAGTTTTTCCGGCATGACCTGCTGAACGATTTTATACCCACAGCGTTCCAGATGCTCTAATGCGTTCAAAGGCTTCTGGATCTTTGCTTTGACTTCGGGCTTTTCTGCCCCGGGTGTATTCTCGGCCAGATAGTTGAACTTCCATCCGTATTCCCAAGCAGGCGAACGGGTCAGTACTCCGACCGCATGAAATCCGCTGTCATGATCTTCCATCGGAAAAGTGATCTTGTTCTTATGAATATTGATTTGGAGCGTTTTGTTTTTTAGTGCTTTCTGATAAGCGTCAAGAAAAAATTCCTTTCCCTTATACGCCAGCTCACTGGAATTATTTGCAGAAAGACCAGCATTTTTTGCCAAAGAGAGGAGCAGACAGGTCGCTTTGGGCAGCTCAAGGATATGTTCCATCTGCGCAGCGTCCGGAATATTTGCACTATCGGACTGCGACGATTCGTCTGCCGGAATCTCCTTTGCTGGTGCAGGAGCTTCGGGTGTCGTTTCTGAAGCAACCTCAGACTTTCCGGACTTGGGCAAAGGCTTTGGCTCCGTGTAAACTTCTGCAATGAATGATTCATAGGAATCGATGCACGGGAGTTTTCCTGCCGCTGCAAGTCCCACATAAATCGCAGCCGCCCGCGAGGAATCGCCATAATATTTTTTAGAATCTGCCACGGCGGCAATATCAGAAAATGCATTATATCGGCTCAGCGGCTCCGCCTTTTCCGGGAACTGCTTCAACGCACGGCAGTAGAGCCACTCAAAGAACGAATCTGGGTACGGCTCTGTCGGATACTCGCTTCCTTCCAGAGAGTAGCGTAGTAGCTCTCCACTGGTTCGCAGCCGAGTGTCCTTATGGACTTTGGGTGGCTCACAGGTCAGAAGGTCAGCGAATGGCCCACCATGTTCAAATACCTTGGTGGCTTCAAAAACCGTGCTGATGGGCACATCCTGCGCAACAGAATCCAGACGCAGCAAAAGCCGCAGAGAAGAAACAGCCTCCCCCTCCGGCTGAACGGATGCAGAGCTGACTTCCAGAATCAAAACATCCGGGTCTGTCGTATGGGCGGCATCATGGACGGCACGGATATTCTGCCGCTTGCTGCCTTTTATCCATGTGAATGTCACCGGCTGTTCTTTGCAATAGGGGTAGCCGGATATGGGAAAACAAATGGTTCGTGTTGCCATGAACACCTCCAACTCTTTAAGACAAACAGGTTTATGCAAATTAAGTATAGCACAATCCCGGATGTGCTGCATAGCACTATTTTCTGCTTCCGGGAATCCATCTGTGCAAAAAGTGCCGATACCACAGGCATCGGCACTCAGATCAAAAAAGCATTTTGCAAAAATGTGCAGCCCGCATCCACCGGATGCAGAACACAAGGGGGTTGGGCACAGCCCAACAAGCATTTTGAATTTGGATTTTGAAAAATCCGATTCAAAAATCGCAAGTTGGTACCAAGTTGCACTGCTTGCTATCGAAACCTACCTTCAATTTCTCCCTCTACTAATACTACAATTTGAAACGGAGATTTTGGCCGAACATTCAAGAAAACACTTTTTATAAATGGGCTATTTTCTTGAATTTTGTCCAGGCGTGTGTTATTATAAAATCAGTAAGCCATAACTAACTGATTGGAGTGAGGATAATGGGAAATGCCAGTTTCAATCAAGACTGGTACGGTATGCAGGCCAAAGTTCTGGCGCAAAGTGATGATCGTGTAGTCGTAGATTATGGCTGCAAAGGCCGGGGAATTGTAAAAAACTATAATCTGTTTGAGGGAATACAGCTTTGTTTCCTCGATTTTGAATCAGATGAGTCTATGGAAACACAAAAGTTTAATCCAGATATTATTCAGATCACGCACTGCCAGACCGGCCGGTATGAATGTGAATTTGCTAACCACACTGTATCGTATTTGCCAGAGGGCTATTTTAGCGTTGCGGCAACAGAGCATTTGCCGGTTTCCTTTTCTTTCCCTTTGGGAAAATATTACGGCGTCAGCCTCGTCATTGACCGTCAGGCGCTTTCAGATGGAACACGCCGGATGATGCAGACAATCCCTATTGATCTTGATAAAATAGGAACAACGCTGAGACTGAAACACGGTGGTATGTCAGTGATACCCCAGCGCAGTTGAAGCATCTGTTTTCAGAATTATATTCTGCCGCTGAGACGGAGCCAATCGGCTATTTCAAAATTAAGGCTATTGAACTCCTGTACCACATGGATCAGCTAACGCAGATTAACGGGTGCGACTTGAAGTATTTTGATAAGAAACAAATACAGTCTACAAAAGCAATCCGGGAATATCTTGTTTCTCACTTGGACGAAAAAGTGTCTTTGGAGCAGATGGCAAAAGAAGCGCATTTGAACCTATCTGTTTTTCATTTGGTTTTTTCCCATATCTATGGAGACACGCCGTATGCCTATCTCAAAAAATACAAAATGAATTTAGCAGCTCAGTGGCTTTCGGAAAATAAAATGAAAATCGTGGATATAGCTTTGGAACTTGGATATAGTAACGCAAGTAAGTTCGCAAAGGCTTTTCAATCTGTCTATGGGATGTTGCCAAAGGACTATCGAAAAAAATAAATAGGAAGAATGGGCTGTTTTCTGCGTCATCTCAAAGGAATGGAGCAGAAAAAATTGCGCAGGCAGATATAATGAGCTGGTGCGGTTGGTTTATGCTAACCTATCAGCTTTTTATTTAGGAGACTAACTATTAAAAGTCAAGCCCCAAAATGAAAAAATCCGCCAACCGACCGCTGCCCCTGACAAACAGCATTCAAATGCTGGAATCAGAGCAGCGAGGGCGACGGAGAGAACAGCAAAGCAAGCCCAGCCAGCCCTCGCACAAACAGGATAGCATTTGAATGCTTCGGTTCGTCAAGGGTTCGCTGCGCCAGCTAAGTTTCTGTTGGAATTAGCTCAGGCTCAGGAGAAAATCATGCAGCTGCAAGATATGCTTTCCCGGATTTCTGTAAGGCATAAATCAACCGAACGAGTTTCTTCATGGCGTGGGACAGGGCAACATTGTAGTGTTTTCCTTCGGCACATTTTTTGGCAAGGTATTCAGCAAAGACAGGATTCCAGTAGCAGACGTACTTGGTTGCGTTGTAAAGGGCATATCGCAGGTAGCGGGAGCCACGTTTTTCCATGTGAGCATAGCAGTTCGTGAGTTTTCCGGACTGGTATGTAGATGGAGAGCAGCCAGCGTAAGCAAGAATTTTGTCAGGAGAACTGAAATTGGAGAAATCCCCGATTTCTGCAAGGATCACAGCAGCGGAGTTTACTCCCATGCCGGGAATCGAGAGAATTGGTGGATTGAGCTCATCTATGATTTTCTGAATAGAATCTTCGATTTCGTTGATCTCGGAGGCAAGTTCTTGAATGAGTTTAATGGTATGCTTCAATTCCAGAGATTTGGCAGGCATGACAGAGCCAATAGAAGTTCTGGCTGCCTCTCGAATCTGGATGGCTTTCTCTTTTCCGTAGCGTCCTTTGGACGCTGTTGTAAGAAGGTTTGTCAGCTTGGTAAGATGGACTTCTGAAATTTGCTTTGCACCGGGATATTCGCCGAGAAGTGCGTAGATTGAAGTGCCATGGATAGACGAAACAAGCTGTTCCAATTCGGGAAATAGAATCGTAGCCAATCTGGACACCGATTGCTTTAGTTTAGCGCGTTCCTGAACTTTATCAAATCGGTATCTTGTTAGTGACTTTAACTCTTCGTTGTGGTATGCTGTATCCGTGTAGGACTTGAGGTCTACATCGGACAATAGCATAGTTGCAATCGTTCTTGCATCCACACGATCAGTTTTGGTTTTGCGAAGGCTGAGACTCTTTCGGTATAGGTTGGTGTGCAAAGGGTTAATGACATAAGTTGGCAGACCGTTGTCAAGAAGGAACCCAAGAATGTTGTAGCTGTAATGCCCGGTAGCCTCAAGTCCTACTTTTATTTTGTCTGACTTTTTGGTACAGTCTCGAATCGTCTGAAGTAGTTGCTTGAATCCATCCATGTTGTTGGGAATAGTAAAACAGTCGGCACGAACCGTCCCGTCTGAATCAAGAATGCAGCAGTCATGCTTATCCTTGGCAACATCAATTCCAACACAAACCATTTTGATGCCTCCAGTATATTTATTTCGATGCTGTTCAGGACCACAGACTTCTTTGCTCTTGTAATCTCGTTCTAAATAAACCGTCTGGCGGTATCTAACTGATTAACATTTCGACAAAGAAGCTGTGGTTGGAGCCTCCCGAAAACCGTCTTTGCGGTAGGTGATACATACCAATCCACAGCATCCTGAACTTATTGTAGCATTCCGCTGGAGAGCGGTCTATAAATACTACTATTTTATTATACGAGGTGGTCTCCCTGCTTGCCATAGATACTCGAATCAAGTTGCTTCTGTTTTTGCTCATCAACTTCATGGTGTTCGGCTTGAAAGATTTTGTCCTTGGCAGTGTATGTTTTTCCTTTATCTGCATCCTCTCGTGCCTGATGGGACAGAAAAAGATCGTGTTGAAATATATCGTCTTTTATGTGGTGATCGCGGCTATACAGCAGCTTTGTATCTACCTCCCCCAGGCCATCGAAACTATTTTGTCGATCTTCACATTGTTTATCCGGGTGATGATACCCGTGGTACTCTTTGCCTCAACCTTTATCGCTACAACGAAAGTCAGCGAATTGATTGCGGCTATGTACTCGCTAAAAATACCTCGGAGCATTACCATTACATTCGCTATGGTGCTACGCTTTTTCCCTACTTTCAGTGAGGAGATTCACAACATTTATGACGCGATGAAGTTAAGAGGCATCGCCCTTTCGTGGAAAAATGTATTCACGCGCCCCATGCTCATTCTGGAGGCAATCACTATCCCATCGTGATGCGCTCTGCCTCGATTGCAGAAGAATTATCTGCTTCTGCGGTGACGAGAGGTATTGATAATCCGGCACAACGGACTTCGTTCATTCAGCTAAAAGTTCATGCTAAAGATTGGATGGTACTGTGCTTCTTTCTTGTTGCCTTCGTTGTGCTGTTTTTCTGCAAATACCAGATATATGGGAGGATATGATGATGATTGATATTGACCATGTATCTTTTCAATATTCCGGCGCTGAACAGGAAAATCTGCAAGATTTCAATTTGCAGATTAAAAAGGGGGAGTGTGTTGTTCTCACTGGCGAATCTAGATGTGGAAAGACTTGTGTAACCAGGTTGATAAATACGCTTATTCCCCACTTTTACGAAGGGGAAATGTCCGGGGCGGTTCTCATTGACGGAGTTGATACCCGCACGATCCAACCGCACGATTTGTCAGACAAGATAGGCTCTGTTTTCCAAAATCCGCGCAGTCAATTCTTCAGCCTGGATACGGACAGCGAGATTGTGTTTGGTATGGAAAATAAGGGGATGCCTTATCAAGTGATGTTGAACCGTTACCAACAGACTATCCGGGAATTACATATTGAAAAGTTAAAGGACCGCAACCTGTTTGACTTGTCCGGCGGGCAAAAGCAGACCATAGCCTTTGCCAGCGTTTACGCATTAAATCCTGATATTTTTGTCTTGGACGAGCCTTCCTCAAACTTGGATTCGGAGGCCATCCAAGAACTACGGCGGCTGCTTTTGCTGATTAAGGCGCAGGGAAAAACGATTGTTGTATCCGAACATCGCCTTTACTTCTTGAATGGGATTGCAGACCGCATTGTCCTTATGGAACATGGTAAGCTGAAACAATCTTGGTCCGCCCGTGATTTTGCTTTACTCAGTACCGAGCAAATCAAGGCGCTGGGACTTAGAAGCTATATGCCTGCAAGGTTAGAACTTCCCGAAACAATGCCATCTCGAAACGATACCCCGGCTGTCGAAGTTAAAGATCTTGCGATAGGCTATGAGAAAGGGGAACCCGTGGCGCAGCACCTGAATTTTCGTGTCTACCCAGGAGAAATTGTTGGCGTGGTAGGAAAAAATGGCTGTGGGAAATCAACTTTAGCCCGGACCTTATGTGGCTTGCAGAAGGAACTCCGTGGAGAAGTTCTATACAAAAACAGTATGGTCCCAAGCAAACGGCGGATCAGGAAAGCGTATCTTGTCATGCAGGACCCGGATTATCAACTGTTTACCGATAGCGTTTACCAGGAACTGCTGCTGGCATTATCTGACCAGAAGGATAAAGACGAAAAGAGAATAGACGATATTCTTGATGAGCTGAATTTGACGATTTATAAAGAGCGGCATCCAATGTCCCTATCTGGCGGTCAGAAGCAGCGCACTGCGATTGGCGTTGCGGCACTCCGAGATGCAGAGGTACTTATTTTTGATGAGCCTACAAGCGGCTTGGACTACAAAAACATGGAGAGTGTTGCAGAAATTTTAAGTGCGCTGTCCAAAAGAGGGAAAGCCATCCTGGTGATTTCCCATGATAATGAACTACTGATGAAGATTTGTTCCCGCGTCATTCGCGTGGATGAAAGGACTTCATCTTAGTTATATACAAAATATAGAAAGGGGCTATCTGTATGAGTGAACAAGCAAAACCTGTCGGGGCATCCGACAAAATGAAAGCAAAGGATTTTATCACGCTGGGCATTTTTACGGTGTTATTCTTTGCTGTGGTAATGGTGTGCATCTTTGCCTCCGCAGCTACCGTGGTGACCTTCGCATTTGGGAGCGCCATTGCTGCAATTCCTGGAGGCATTATCTATATGCTGATGCGCGCTAAAGTGCCAAAGGCCGGGAGCATTCTGTTGAGCGGTGTGGTGATCGGCCTGATTGAGTTTCTGATTGGCGCAGGCTGGGCGGTTGCCGTCGGTTTTATTGCCGGTGCCGTAATTGCGGAGCTTCTGGCCCGTATCGGCCACTACAAGAGCTTCTGGCTGAATACCATTGGCTATTCCGTGTATATGATGTTCTTTGCGCTGGGAACCTATCTCCCTATGGTCATTATGACCGGCTATGTGGATGATATGTCTACGTCGAATGGCGTCAGCGCCGAGTATCTGACGGAGCTGCATAGCTTTATGAATGGAACAATGGTAGTCATCATCGCTGTTGTGACCTTCGTTGCAGGCATCGTCGGCGCTTTGATTGCAAAAGGCGTGTTCAAAAAGCATTTCCAGAAGGCAGGCATTGTCTAAGGACAATATAGTTGCAACTAACTCCATGGTATCTTTGGGCTATTTTGGGCAGTGGAACAGAGTTATGGAGTGGCAGGCAATTTCAAAGGTTGATAAAATGAGTGGTGAGGTTAGGGATTGCCAACCTCACCACTTTCAATTTTAAGGAGGGTTAATGCTATGTCAAACGCAAAGTCGAAACAGGCAAAACCAAAGACGGGTTTGGCACGATGCATGGAATTGGCTTCTGACAGAAAGGGCCTTGTATTCTTAGCTGCGGTTCTTTCGTCACTGGCGGCCATTGCTTCGTTCATCCCGTACATAGCGGTCTATTTTATGATCCGCTCGATTATCGGTGTTTTCCCGAACTTGGATCAGTTGGATATGGGGATGGTCATGAATTATGGCTGGCTGGCGCTCGCCGGGATCGTGGCGAATATCCTGCTGTACTTTCTGGCTATTTTCAGTTCACACATGGCAGCGTTCGGAACGCTGTACGAGCTGAAGGTTCTCTTTGCAGACCATATTACGAAAATTCCACTTGGGTATCACCTGACGATTGGCAGCGGACGTCTGCGGAAAATCATGGATGAAAACATTGAAAGCGTAGAGGGCTTTATTGCTCATCAGTTCCCGGATTTTGTCGCTTCTATTACAGCTCCCATTGTCATGGTCATCATCCTGCTGGCCGTTGACTGGCGGTTCGGTCTTGCCTCTCTGGTCGGTATCATTCTGGCGTTTGTTGCGGAGTTCATTGGCTTTGGCAGCGGCGAGATGAAAGAGAATATGGGGAAATATCAAAAAGCCCTGGAAGAAATGAACAACGCTTCTGTAGAGTATGTTCGTGGAATGTCGGTTGTAAAGGCATTCAACCAGACCGCCTCCTCTTTCAAAAAGCTCAAAGAAGCGATTGCCGGATATACAGAGTGGGTCCTGAAATTTTCCCTGGGCTGGCAGAACTGCATGCCCGCCTTCACCACAATCATCAATAATGTTTATCTGATCCTTGTACCTGTCGGAATTTTGATTGGTTCCAGGTCAGATGATTTTGCCGGGTTTGCTATGACCTTCATTTTCTATCTGCTCTTTGTACCTGCAATTTCCGGCGTACTGAATAAGATCATGTATATCTCCGAGTCGTTCATGCAGATTGATGGGAATGTAGCTCGGATGGATGAAATTCTGAACATCCCTGAAATGCCGGAAACATCTCATCCTAAGAAAACTGTTGGGGATGATGTTGCTTTCCACGATGTCAGCTTTTCCTACACGGGGGATGTTTCCGAGAAAGCCCTGGAAAATGTATCTTTCTCAGCAAAACAGGGACAGATCACAGCTATTGTCGGCCCGTCCGGCGGCGGCAAGAGTACGATTGCCAATCTGATTTCTCGGTTTTGGGACGTATCTTCCGGCAGCATTACCATCGGCGGCGTAGATGTGCGCGATATGGCGGAGGATGACCTGATGCGCCATGTCAGCTTTGTGTTCCAGGATATTTTCCTGTTCAAGCAGAGCATCTTGGATAATATCCGTATGGGTGATCCTTCGGCCAGTGAGGAACAAGTGATTGCGGCGGCGAAAGCGGCGCAGTGCCACGAGTTCATCTCCAAACTGCCCAACGGGTATCATACGGTGGTCGGCTCCAAAGGCATCCATCTCTCTGGCGGCGAGCGCCAGCGAATTGCCATTGCGCGGGCCATTATCAAGGACTCGCCCATCATCGTGCTGGATGAGGCAACGGCGTTCAGCGACCCGGAGAATGAATACCTGATCCAGAAAGCTTTTGAAAAGCTGATGCAGGGTAAGACAGTTATCATCATCGCACACCGCCTCTCCACGATCCGCAATGCAGATAAGATTATTGTCATGGAGAAAGGGCACCTGATTGAAGAAGGAAAACATGACGAGCTGGTGGACGCAGGCGGACGCTATGCGCAAATGTGGAACCACTATACAGAAGCGATTGGCTGGAAAATCAGCGGAAAGGCGGTGTAACTATGAGCAGATTACAAAAAGCTCTCTTTTTGTCAGACAAGGGTTACGCAGATTTGAAAAAAGCGATCTTCGCCTGCACATTGACGAACTTGGCTATGCTTCTGCCGTTCTGTGTAACTGTTATGATTTTCAGTGAAATTCTGACGCCCTTTGTCAGCGGTGGCTCCATCCAGTGGAACCATATCTGGATGCTGTGGGGCGCAGGCATTGTTTCGGCCATCCTGGTATTTCTGGCCGCCAAAAATGATTACCGCAAAACCTATATTGCCTCGTATAAGGAGTCGAACACGACCCGGCTGCGGATTGCGGAGCATCTGCGGAAACTCCCTATGAATTTCTTTAACACCAAGGACCTTTCCGAACTGACCACAAATATGATGGCAGATTGCAGCAGCATGGAATCCCTGCTCAGCAGCACGATCCCTCCACTGATTGCAAATGGCATCACGGTGACCCTGACCTGCATCTTGCTGGCCTTCTTTGACTGGCGGCTCGCTCTGTGCGTATTTATCACGGTCCCGATTGCCTTCCTCATTATCTGGCTCAGCCGGAACCATCAAAAGAAACTGTTTGAAAAACAGGTTGACGCAAAGCTGGCTGCTTCTGACCAGGTACAGGAATACTTGGAAGGCATGAAGATCATCAAGTCCTGCGGGCTGTCCGGTTCTCATTTCAGCGCGCTGGATAAAGCTCTGTTAGCAATGAAAAACTCGCCATCAAAGTGGAGATGGCTGTCGGCGTGTTCATGTCCAGTGCAAGTATGATTTTGCAGGCAGGTATTGGCATTACAATCTTTGTCGGTGCTATCCTCCTGACCAGTGGACAAATTGAACTGCTGCCTTTGCTCATGTTCCTGCTGATGGTCACGCGGATTTATGGCCCTATTTTGGCAATCCTGGCGAATTTGTCCTCGCTGCTGAATTTGAATGTAGTTACAAGTCGTATGCGTACCCTGCTCACCACTCCTGCAATGGACGGTGACGGGAAAACGGTCCCGAACTGCGATATTGAACTTTCCCATGTGACTTTTGCCTACAATCAGGAAGATGTCATCAAAGATGTTTCCTGCAAAATCCCCCAAGGGAGCGTGACTGCCCTTGTTGGCCCGTCCGGGTCCGGTAAAAGCACGATTTCCAAACTGATTGCCCGGTTTTGGGATGTTCAGCAGGGCAAGATCACCGTGGGTGGCAAAGACATTAAGAGTATGGAGCCGGAAAGTCTCATGTCTTATATGTCCTTTGTGTTCCAGGATGTGACCCTGTTCAATGATACGGTTATGAACAATATCCGTCTTGGCAATCCAAACGCAACGGACGATCAAGTGATTGCCGCGGCCAAAGCCGCCTATTGCGATGAATTTGTCCGAGAAATGCCGGACGGGTATCAGACGGTCCTCGGTGAAAATGGCAGCACCCTTTCCGGCGGTGAGCGCCAGCGTATTTCCATCGCCCGCGCTTTGCTGAAAAATGCGCCTATTATCCTGCTTGACGAAGCAACAGCATCCCTTGACCCGGAAAATGAAGTCTTGGTTCAAAAGGCGATTGCCAAACTGGTGGAAGGTAAGACGGTTATTATGATCGCCCACCGCCTCCGTACAGTTGTAGATGCAGACCAAATCCTCGTCCTTGACAATGGACGGTTGGTAGAGCATGGAACCCACGATGAGCTGATGAAGAAGAACGGTCTGTATCATAAGCTGTTCCATATTCAGCAGGAAAGCCTTGGTTGGGCTGTCTAACCTCTTTAAGCAAGGGAGGTTTTTATGAAACTTCATGCGTCCGGGGAGGACTATCTGGAGGCCATACTCGTTCTCCATAAGAAGATGGGCATGGTGCGCTCCGTGGATGTCGCCCGGCACCTGGAGGTCACAAAGCCCAGCGTGTGCCATGCGGTGGCAACCCTGCGGGACGGGGGTTTTCTGACGATGGACAGCGACTATTTCCTGCATCTGACCGATGTGGGCCGGGAAGTGGCGGAGCAGATCTACGAAAAGCACCGCTTCTTTACCGACCGGCTGATCGAGGTCGGCGTAGACCCGGTAACGGCGGAAAAGGACGCCCTGCCGGATGGAGCATGTCATCAGCCAGGAGTCCTTCGAGCGTCTGCGCGATGCCTATAAAACCAAAAAGGAATGATCCGCCCGCATAGCAAACGGGTAAAACAGTAACGCGGCCGGGCACATCGAACCCGACCGCGTTATTCGTCTTTTTGAAATGCTTCCGCCTGTTTGCAAAGCGCAATATATTTTTCAATTTCCGCCTCGCTTTTCCCGGCAAAGAAGTCTACAACTGTTTTTGAAACCGTCTGATTTACCATGTCTGGAAAAATGGCAGCATCCACGCTGATATTTAACTCTTGGGCGACAAGAGCCACCGTTTCAAATTTGGGGTTACTCTGGCAGGTTTCCAAATCTATGATTGTACGGGCGTTCATATTGAGCCGTTCAGCCAATTTTCTCTGTGTCAAATGCTGCCGCTTACGTTCTGACCGAACTTTCCATGCAAACAAGTCAAGAGGATTGTTCACTATACGTCACCTCTATCTCATTGTATGGTGTGCTATCGCTCATATAAATAACCATACAACTCATGTAAAGTGAGTTATAACTCATATTTCGGAGTAAAGGGAGATATGGATGAGAGCGCCAACACAAAGGAGGTCAAAATAAGGCGGGGTTTACCGTTTGTACGGCGGACGCCCATGCCACTACGAAAAAGATTCCAATAACGCAGCAGCGAGCCATGCTCATGAAAGTGAGTTATGGCTCGCTTTTTATCTACTACGGTTCACATCTTACAAAACCCGTCTCTTTGAGTGCCTGGGCGTGGGCTGCCGCTCCCCGCCCCGTTTCGTTCCGGCCTGTCAACCCGAACGAAACGAAAGGAGCCAAGTATGAGCGGCAAAAAAATTTTTCAGATAGATCCAGAAAACCGGCCAAACCGGACCGTTAGTGAACGAGTAGTGAGCGAAAGGGGAAGAAAAGAACTGCCTCCCGGCACGAAGGGAGGTGAGAACTTGAAACCAAATCGCTACTACGAACACAAGCAGCACGCCTTTGACAGCTACTGCAAAAAGGTGTTGAAATGCGAGGCATGTAATGGCTATCGGCAGATCAGCCGTCATCAAAAACGTTTTGCATCTTTGGAAGAACTGTCCGAGGCAGACGTGGCCCAGCTTGCAGTTTACGATCGCTACTCATGGGAGTATACGGCTTTTCCCGTGGGAAATGCTGTTGTGCTAATCGAGAACGACCGATTGGCCACAGCACTTCTACGGCTGTCACCAAAAGACCGGGAAATTTTTATGATGCACTGGTTTCTATGGATGACAGACGAACAGATAGCAAAGTGCATGGGCATGGCCAGAAGAACGGTCAATACTCGCAGGTATAAAGCCTATCGGCTGCTGAAAAAGCTGATGGGAGGTGAAGCGGATGACTAAATCTGCGCACACACGGGCATCGCTGCTTCCTTACCCGGTGATCGCCGCCGCTGTCGGAGGAGACCCCGAAGCAGTGAGCCGGGTAGTCCGGCATTACTCCGGCTACATCGCCGCGCTGTCTACACGGACGAGCTATGGCCCTGATGGCTGTCCCCGTCCCCAGGTGGACGAAGATCTGCGCGGTCGGCTGGAAGCAAAGCTGATTATTTCTATCCTGGATTTTGACCTGAGCTGATCCAGGGCCGGGCGCTGCGTGTTCTCCTTTCCACGCGGCGTCCCGTTATAGCTCCTTGACAAAGAAAGCCCGGCGGGAGGTCTCCGGCGCAGCATAAGGCAGACGGATACGATCTGTCTGCGTGGAGCCGGTCGGCCGGTGCGCCATGACCCTGTTGCAAGTCCGCAGGACGGGCCCCCTGCTAAACAGGAGAGCGACAAAACCGGGCCGTAAAACAGGTGTGGCAACCTGTGGGCGATGACATACAGGCAGGTCAAAGATACTCGCGCATTGGACGCCCGCAAAGCATCGTGCGCCGCCCCCCATCAGCATGGGCCGGGGTGAAATTCCCGTGGAGCTGTGCCAGCAGCCATCCGTTTTCTGCCTCTTATTTTTTGCAACACCGTCCTCTGAAAGGGGACGCGCAAATTTACAGGAGGTGCTGTATTTGAACACGAACGATATTCCTATCTGGCAAAAATACACGCTTTCCATTGAGGAGGCGTCCAGATATTTCCGTATTGGGGAAAAGAAGCTCCGTAGGTTAGCCGAGGAAAACCCTGACGCCAACTGGCTCATCATGAACGGCAATCGTCTCCAGATCAAGCGCAAGCAGTTTGAGAAAGTCATCGATGAACTGGAGGTTATTTGACGGAGCCGGCTGACAATGGGCCCGGGGCGCGGTATAATAATGATAGCGTATCGAGGCTCATTCCAGCGATGAAAGGGAGCTTACCATCATGTCAGAGAAAAGACGCGATAGCAAAGGTCGAATTTTAAGGACTGGAGAGAGCCAGAGAAAAGACGGAAGTGATGCTGACGGTGGCTGCTGCCTTGAACTGTACTCCGATGTTAAACTCATCGTATTCCTCCAAAAAGGAACCGTCAACGATATAGAAGAAGTCTTGCTGATGCTCCGTCCAGTATTCCTCAGCCAGTTTTCCGGCTACCTCCGTGAGCTGTCCGGCGAGGTCATCACCGGAAACATCATAGGTGTGCTCCAGCATGACCTGCACGGAATCCAGATGGCGCTCCTCCAGCTGCCACAGCCAGGGAGTGCGGGAATGTTCATGGGTTCCGGTGTCGGAAATGTCAAAGACATAACGCAGGCGAGGTCTGTCCCCGGAATCGTCCACCAGAGCGATTCCCTTGGAGCCGCGCCTTACATACCGGCTCATCTTTTCATTCCACAAATTGTACTCCGCACAGGCGGTGGCGTCCGGTCGCTGGGCATAGATCATCAGCTGCTCATGGAACGTGTACTTGTAAAGGCGGGAAGCAGTGGTGAGAAACCCTGCCCATTCCTGCCAGCTCCCCGTGAGTTGCGTTGCCACTTGTTCGGCCATCTGTGCATACATTTCGGCTTTGATTGGCATAGTGTTCTATCCTCCTTTCAGTTTTGAGCAAAGAAAAGCAGGGGACCTCAAAAGATCTCCTGCTCAGTGATACCGTTACTCTATCAAACGGTAATTATTCATTTTTACTATCTTGTATTATTAGTTGAACTTTGCATAAAGGCGAAATAATATTTCTCTCATGGTTATAATACATTCTATTTATGCAACACCTCTTAAACTTTTTTCCACTCCCACAGGGACATAAATCATTTCTGTTTACTTTCTGAATTTTTGTATCCCTTCGTTGCTCAATTTTCGTTTCTATTTCAAAATTTTGAAGTGGATTTATTTTTAATTTTACAAATTCGTCCAATTTCTTGAACTTTTCTTTCTCTGGTATATCCCTATCCTCGTGTAGCTCAATAATACATCTTTTATCTTCTGGATGGCTAACCAGGCAAACCGCTTGCAATTCTTTAATTTCATCAATCATTTCTATTGCAAAATCGCCCCAATATAGTTTTCCTTTTCTATGGGGACAAGACAGGCTCTGCATTGACTTACCACATATACTACAATGCGATTTGGAAACAATATATTCGCTACTCGCAAAAACTCTGTATGGATATAATTTTTCGTATTGCAGTAATATAGCAACAATTTCCGGAATTTCTTTTCTGTCTTTAATATCAACAAATTCTCCTACTATCTTTGCTTCATCTAAACAGTCTTGCAAAATATCCCATGAGTTTTTGTATCTGTTTTCTATTAAACTCAAATGATAGCTGGCGAATGTCGAAAAGAATTTGAAATAATGTCTATAAATCATTTGGGCATTAGCTAATGATTCATCCCTATGTCTATGCTTTCGCCTTTATACTATCAAAATATTATCGCAATCCTTATATTCTTTAAATGGATCACTAAAATTTCCTTTCTCAATCCTT